>JASBVW010000317.1 GCA_029961005.1 Bacillota bacterium | reverse complement strand
CAGCCTCTGGGCTAAGGCCTGGCACAGCTTAAAGGTCACGCCTACCCCGGCCAGCTCCTTATAAGGGTAAGGGCAGTCCCCCCGCCGCGGGTCCACCACCGCCGCCGCCGAGGGCAAGAGGGGGCCGGGCGAGTGGTGGTCGCAGATGACGACCTCCAGGCCCAAAGCCCGCGCATACTCCACCTCCGGCACAGCCGAGATGCCGCAGTCCACGGCGATGACCAGGCCAAACCCTTCCCGGGCCGCCTTCTCCAGGCCCGCTTTCTGCAGGCCGTACCCCTCCGTCAGGCGGTTGGGCAGGAAAAAGTCCACCCGCCCCCCGCAGGCGCGGAGAAACGAAGAAAGAACGGCCGCACTGGTCATGCCGTCCACATCGTAGTCCCCCCAGACGAGGATCGACTCCCCCCGCTCCAGGGCCGCCAGGATCCGCCCCACCGCTGCCTCCATGTCGGCTAACAGCCACGGGCTCAGCTCCTGTTCCGGGCCGGCCAGGAGAAAGGCCCTCGCCTCCTCAGCCGTCTTGATGCCGCGCCGCAGCAGGATGCGGGCCAACACCGGAGAAATCCCGCACCTCTCCGCCAAGGCCCGTTCTTCCGCCGCCTCCACCTGCGGAATGCGCCAGAGCAGCCCCTCCACTCGCCTCAAGCCCCCTGTCCCGCTGCTTGAGGCGCCTCCTTTTGCTCAACCGCAGGGCTCGGAGGCGGGGCCGCCTTCTCCGCTCCCGCCCTCCAGCCGGCCACCTCCTCCGCCAGCCGCTTCCGCTCGCGCTCCGCTTGGCGGTACTCCTCCTCCCACTTCTCCGCCTGGGCCTGGAGCGCCCGCAGCCGCCAGCGCAGGCGGATCTGCTTGACCAACCCCAGGAGAGCTACTACCACTGCCCCCAAAGCCGCCGAGCCGAAGATGACTACGGCCAGGTAGGTCTGGAAGTTCCAGTGCAAAAAGCGCACCGTGACCGCGGTGGCGTTTTGCACGGCAAAGAGAGTCACCGCCAGGGCAAAGAGCAACGCCAGGATGAGGATCCCCTGCATCTGCACCCACTCCTCGACACATTCAGTCGCCCCTGGAAAATTCGCCACTCTTCTCCAGCTTCCTCTCATTAGATCCGGCCGGAGCAAAAGGCCGGCCGCCCAGAAAAAAGAGCCGCGACCTCTCTGGAGGCCGCGGTTTCGGCCAGTGCGGGAGCGCTTGGGGGCTATCGGCTGGTCCGCACGGCAGGGGCTTTCTTCTTTTGCTCCGCTTCTTTCCAGATGACCCAGATCGGCGGGGCCACGAAGATGGAGGAGTAGGCCCCCGAAGTAATGCCGATGATGAGGGGAAGGGTGAACTCCCGCAGCGTCACCCCGCCCAGGAAGAAGAGGGCGATGATGCTCACCAGCGTGGTACCCACGGTGTTAATAGAGCGGGCCAGGGTCTGGTTGATGCTCTTGTCCACCAGCTCGGCGTAGCTCTCTTTCCGGCGCAGCCGGAAGTTCTCCCGGATCCGGTCGAAGATCACGATGGTATCGTTGATGGAGTACCCGACCACCGTCAGGATGGCAGCCACAAAGGGGGTATTGACCTGATACCCGATCAGAGCCGTCAACCCCAAGGTGAGGAAGACGTCGTGCAACAGGGCGATGATGGCCGCCACGCCGAACTTGAACTCAAACCGGAAGCTGACGTAGACCAGGATCAAGAGGGAAGCCAGGGCTACCGCCATGATGGCGTTGGTGTACAGCTCCTTCCCGATCACCGGGCCCACCGTGTCGGTGCTGCTCCGGCTGGGATCCAGGGGACCCACCAACTGCTGCAGGCCGGCGTCCAGGCGCCCTTCCTC
>JASBVW010000316.1 GCA_029961005.1 Bacillota bacterium | reverse complement strand
GTTTCCAGATCCATGACAGCATAAGCCTGGGCCGTCACGGCCGGGTGCGCGTCTCTGGCCGCCGTTGAACCTGCTGCACCAGTCAGGATCAGCAGAGCTGCCAAAAGCGAAAAAAAGAGACGCATCGCGCACCCTCCACCTGGTTGACTTAAAATGCTTCCGCTACCAGTTTAATGGTATGAGCGCCGATGCGTCAATATGAAATGTCCACCAAAAGGCGGCTTTGCCTTTTAAAGGGCGTTGACCACCGCTGTGGCCGCCCGGAGCAGGGGATCAGAACCCAGGCCCAGCCCCAGCGCCACCACCAAGCCGGCGATGACCGCGGCCTCCACGCCCCAAGGCCAGGTTACGGGCGGCGCACTCGGCTCGGGGCTGCCCATGAACATCTCCTTAATCACCGCGTAGTAGTAGGGCACGGAGAGGACGCCGTTCAAGACCATGACCAAGGCCAGGCCCACATACCCCTGCTCTATGGCCGCCCCAAAGAGGTAGAGCTTGCCGAAGAACCCGGCCGTGGGCGGAATCCCAATCAGTGAGAGGAAGAAGATAGTCAGAGCTACGGCCATAAAAGTATTCTGCTGCCCCAGCCCTCGGTAATCCGCCAGTTCGTGGGCCTGCCGCTGCGTCCCCACGGCGATGATGATGGCAAAGGCCGCCAGGTTGACAAAGGCGTAGGCGGCCAAGTAAAAGAGCATGGCCCGGAAACCGTAAGGCGTGGCCACCGCCAGGCCCGCCAGCACGTAGCCGGTATGGGAGATGGAGGAATACCCCATCAGCCGCTTCAGGTTGGTCTGACTCAGGGCGGCCAAGTTCCCCAGCGTCATGGTCAGGACGGCCACTCCTGCCAGCAGCGGCCGCCAGAAGCTGGTGGCCTGCGGCAGGCCGGTGACAAAAAGGCTCAAGAGCGCGGCAAAGCCGGCCGCCTTGGGCCCCACAGAGAGAAAGGCCGTCACCGGAGTAGGCGACCCCTGATAAGTATCGGGAACCCACATATGGAAGGGCACCGCCGCAATTTTAAAGCCAAAGCCCACCAGCAGCAGGAGGACCGCCATGCCCGCCAGCCCCACGCCGCCTTCCGGCACCGTAAAGACCCGCCCTATCCCCTCCAGGGTCAGGCTGCCCGTGAGCCCGTAGACCAGGGAGAGGCCGAAGAGCAGGATGGAGGAAGAGACCGCCCCGAGCAGGAAGTACTTCAGGGCCGCCTCGCTGGAGCGGGGATCGGACTTATCCAGCCCGGAGAGGGCGTAGCCGGTAATCCCCACCAGCTCCAGGCCGATGTAGATCACCATCAGGTTGTGGGAGGAGGCCATCATGATCATGCCCAGGGTGGCAAAGAGGAGCATGGCGTAAAGCTCCCCTGCGGGCAGGCGGCGCTCCTCCACAAAGCGGCGGTCGGCCAGAAGGACCAAGCCGGTGGAGACCAAAAAGAGGGCTTTGAAAAAGAGGGCAAAGCCATCGGTCCGCCAGAGCTCAGCCCAGACCGGGAGCGCCTCTGCCCCCGCCGGGCCCCGGAGGGCCAGCGGGGCGAGAGAGGCCAAACCCAGGGCTATTCCCGCCAAGGCTATCCAGTGCAGCACCTGGCGTGAGCGCTCCAACCAGAGGTCCAAAAGCGCCACGAGCAAGGCCGCAGCCAACACAATCAGTTCGGGCAGAAAATGTAGCGCTACCGCCATCTCAGTTCCCTCCTCCCGCTAGGCGCGCGAGGAGCTCGACCACCGCCGGGTTGGCAAACCTGGTGAGGGCCGAGGGGTAGACCCCCAAAAGCACCACGAAGGCCACCAGCGGCGCCAGGGTGACAAACTCCCGCCCCGTGGCGT
>JASBVW010000315.1 GCA_029961005.1 Bacillota bacterium | reverse complement strand
CAGCCGGGGGCCGGAGGTGGATGTAGCGGCGCCTGGAGAAGAGATCCTCTCCACCTACCCGGGCGGGGGGTATAAGAAGATGAGCGGGACTTCGATGGCCGCTCCCCACGTGGCCGGGGTGTTAACCCTTCTTCTCTCTGCCTATCCGCAGAATTCCCCCCAGTGGGCGCGTTCCCGCCTCCTGGAGAGCGTCCATCCCCTGCCCGGGCTGAGCCGGGAAGAGCAGGGGGCCGGCCTGGTAGACGCACGTCAAGCGCTTCAGGCGGGGGAAAAGGTGAGGATACCCAAAAAAGGAGAAAAAGAGGAACGAGAGGTGAGTTAAAGCGTGGCTGGCGGATTGGACGACCTGATTCAGAGGGTAAGCCAGAGGTTGGCTGCGGGAGCGTCTTTGGGCGAGGCGCTCCGGGAAGAGGGCATCTCGCCCGAGCGGGCGGATTCCGTGCTCGGCCTTTTGAGCGAGGCTGGCTTTGGGCCGGAGCTGCTGCAGGACTTGCAGAACATCCGGGCGGCGGTGGACCGGACGGTGCAACAACTTAACCCGGAGGAACAAAGGCGCTTGGGTGAGCTGGCCTCCCAGGTGATAAAAGACTTCGCCCCTGAAGCGGTTCCACCTGAGGTGAGCGAATTTTTGGCCAGGTTGCAGGGGGGGCGCGAAGAATCGAGGTGAAGAGATGGGCGTGAGGCGAAGAAAGGGAGGGCCGCCGGTGCGCCCCACTTTGCAGGAGTTTGACAACGTGCTGGGGTTAATCCTGGGCGGCCTCTTCCTGGTGCGTTACATGGTGCCCTTTCTAGCCCCTCTCATCCGGAGGTGGCAGGAGAGGCGGCTGGCGCCGCAAGATGAGAAGTCCATACCGAGACCACCGAAAGGCCCCGGCTGAGCAGCCGGGGCCTTTCGGTGCGGAGTTGGCTGGAGATCTGTGACGATTACTTGGAGGTGCTGAGCGGGATAAAGAAGATCAGCAGGAGCGGCAGGAAGATAACCAAAAGGAGAATGAAGATCCACCAGAAGCCGATGGTCTCAGTCATTTTTTTACCTCCTTGTCGGCCTAGGGCCGGTTTTCACTTCATCATATGTGGCAGGCTGAGTCCGGGTTCTGTGACTTTGTGAAGAAAAGTAGGAGGAAGGAAGCAGGTGGAGAATCCTCATCTGAGGCAAAAGAAGGCTGTGAGAAAGGGGAAGGAAGATGGGTGGACGGTCGACTCCGCGGCCGGGGACCGGCTTGGTTTTAGGGGCTACGGTGCTCTCTGAAGGACTACTCTTTGGCCTGGCGGCGCTTATTCTCTTCTGGAGCGGGCGGGAGAGCCTGCTGGCGCAGCTGGTCCCGCAGATCGATCCGGCCTTGGTGGCCGGGGTGGGAGCGGGCGCCGGGTTGGCCGGCGCCGTTTTGGTCCTGCTTCTGTACCGCCTGTGGCCGGGCTTTCGCCGCTCGGCAGAGTCGGTCCTGGCCCTCTTTCGCCAGTTGAGCTTACCTGTGCTGGCTGTGGTCAGCCTTCTCTCTGCGCTGGGAGAGGAGGCCCTCTTTCGCGGGGCGCTCCAGCCGATCTTGGGGCTGTGGGGTGCGGCTTTGGTCTTTGCCCTGGTCCATACCGGCCTGAAACGGGAGCTGTGGGCCTACGGGGTGACGGCCTTCCTGGTGGGGGTGCTCTTCGGCCTGGCCTACCAGTTCACCGGGGAGCTGTGGTCCCCCGTCGTCGGGCATGCCCTCTACAACCTCCTGATCAGCGCCGCCATCGGAGCGGGGTGCTTGCGGAGCAGTTAGCCGCGGACCGGAGAGGTTTGACAGATTTTCCCCTTGCCAGGCTTTTTTTCGTGCAGTAT
>JASBVW010000314.1 GCA_029961005.1 Bacillota bacterium | reverse complement strand
GCTCACCGCGCGCTGGCCAGACGGGGCAGAACTCTCCAGACGAAGGTTTGGTTCGCCGCACCACAAGGCGAGGCTCCGCCGGTGGATCTGCGGGTTGGGCGGGAACGGAGTACAGGTCGAAGTCTCCCGGGCTTCCCAACACCTGGAGGGGGAAGATGATCTCTTCCCCGTCGGGGGACCAGGCCGGCCTCCCCTCCCCGAACCACTTCTCGGCAGGGTTCCAGCTGCATAAGAGGGAGGTGCGGAGCGGGTTGCCCTCGGGATCGAGATCAACCCGGTAGAGGGCCCCAATGCCACTTTGATAGGCCACAAAAACTATGGCCCGCCCGTCCGGGGACCAGGAAGGAGCCCGTTGACTCATGAACGGAAGGTCCCTTCCTACATCCACCCCCGGAGGAGAGCCGCTCTCCAGATCGTAGACATGGATCCGGCCCCTTCCGTCTTGAAAACTGACGACGTACGCCAGCCTCCCCCCATCGGGGGACCAGGCCAAACCCGTGCCTGTGATGGGAAGCAACTCTACCTGGCCGGTGGCCGCCTCTAAAATCTTAGCTCCTCCTGTGTCTGTGAAAGCCACCCTGGTGCCGTCCGGAGAAAGGGAGAGAGAGTAAACTCCTACCGGGGAAATTTCATAGCACTGCCCCGTGCTGAAGCGAAGCCTGTACTGCCCGGAAGACCTCTCCAGCCAAGCCATCACACCGTCTACCTCCAGCTGGACAGAAGGCAGGGCGTCGGTACCCCCGCTCAACTGAACGGGAAGAGTAACGCCCCGGAAGCCGTCGGCTTCGATCCGGACTTCCGCTGGACCGGGAGCCAAGCCGGTGAGGCGAAAAGCGCCCAGTTCATCGGTGAGAGCAGACCGCCCTTGCGCTGTCACCAGCGCCCCCTGAATAGGGTCCTGAGCCACAGTTACCACCAAGCCGCCCAGCGCGCCATAGCCCGCACTCCCTGTCAAACGGCTGGAAAAACAACCGCCCGTACCCAGAGCCAGAGTGCCCAGCCCGGCCAGAAGAAGCGCGACCTTCCAGCCTCTCGCCATCACCTTTTCACCCCCCTCTGCCCCGGTACGCCCTTCCTTTACGGGTACCACCTGAGCCCTGTCACCGTGGGGTTCCAGCTTTCGTCAGGACTGGTCCAGGTGCGGTAGAGGCGGGCAGGATCCGCCGGGTCAAAGAAATAAACCGACCAGGTCCTCGCCCCTTCCCGGTTAGTGACAAAGGCCAATAGCCCTCCCTGGGGAGCAAAAGCCGGGGAATAGTCCTCGTAGCCCGTGCCAGAGGTCAATCGTTGAGGATTATTATACTGGGAACCGTCCGCAAGCACTGAGAAGCAGCGCTGCGCCCGTTCCGGCCAGAAGCTGGCATAAGCCAACCGCAGAGCATCTTGCGCCCAGGAGAGCCCGGCGAAAGAGGGGGCAGGATCGCAGTATCACCAGGTATCCCGTACTACGGCCTTGAAAGGCCCGATACTCCAGGGAGGGTTGCCCTGGGGATTGTAGCTCACCTCCACTACCCGCAAAGCAAAGTAGGGAGGAGTGGCTGCCTTGCTGATCGCCAGGCGCGACCCGTCGGGGGACCAGCGGAGCATTACCACCTGCTCAGCTGCACCCACCAGTTCGGAAGGCAGAGGAACCACCACGGGCTGGTAGCCGCTGTCATTGGGCCAGGCGGCATCCCAAAAGTGGAGCTCGTGCTGCTGACTCTGGGCATTGAACCGCACCCAGACGAGCCAGCCCCTGGGATGGCCGGGAAGAGCCGGCGACCAGTCCAGAGGGCCTGCTCCGTAACTTCGGGTATGGGCGAGCACGTGCGGAGAGGAGCCCTGCTCAGCC
>JASBVW010000313.1 GCA_029961005.1 Bacillota bacterium | reverse complement strand
GTTGTTCTCTCCCTCCTCCCGGAAACTGCGGGCGAAGGGCACCTCCAGGACCTCTTCCTCCACCGGCCGCGGCCGGGGAGCGCGCTCCCTTTCTGCTGCCTCCTCGCACTCTAGGCAGCGGACAGCGTAGGGCAGAGCGGCCAGGCGCAGAGGATCGATGGGGCGTCCGCAGCGCGCACACAGCCCGTAGCGCCCTTCCCGCAACCGCTCCAAGGCTTGATCGATCCGCCGGAGCAGGAGGCGCAGGTTATCCAAGAGCCCCAGGTCCTTGGAACGCTCGAAGGTCTCCGCACCCAGATCCGGGGAATGGTTATCGTAAGCCGACAGCTCCCCCACCGAATCGCGGAGGGACTGGCTCAGCCCCCCTTCCTCCAGGCGGCGGATCCTCTCCTCCAGCCGCCGCCGCTCCTGCTTCAGCCTCCGTTCGATCTCGGGCTGGCTTTCCCCCGGCTGCATCGCCGGTCACCCCCTCGGGAGACCTCCCCGGGGCCGGCCGGCCCTCTCAGGGATGGGTCTTGAGTTCGTACCGGACGATCCGGGTCAGCTCGGCGATGAACTCGCCAATCAGTGGCAGGTGCAGAGCAGCCAGCCGTCCTAGAAGGTAGACTACGACGGCTCCCACTATGGTTAGGCCCACGGCAGCTCCCACCCCGCGGGCCAAGCCGGCTAGAAGGTTGGCCAGCAGGATCCTTCTGGGATTGCGCCAAAATTCTACGTACTCAGCCAGGCTAGCCTTTTCCAGGCGAAGAGAGAACTCCTCCAACAAGCGCACCAGGCGCTCTTCTTTCTCCTCTCGCCCTTCCGCCTCCCGCGGCCGCCCCTCCTCCCCTGCCACTCCTTTCACCCCGCTCCGGACGCCGGTCTGGGGTTAAGGTGCCCGAAGAAAGGCTTCTTCATGCAGTCGCCGCCCGCAGCGCGGCTAGCCCCGCAGCACCGCCAGGCAGCGCGGGCAGAGGTCCGGGAACTCCTGGTCTTGCCCTACCTCCGGGTGCCAGACCCAGCAGCGGGCGCACTTGTGCCCCGCTGCCCGCTCCACCGCCACCGCCAGCCCTGGCAGGTCGGAGCTGCGGTAGGCCTGGGGGGGAGGAGTCGAACCGGGTTCGGCCAGGACAACCCGGGAGACGATGAAGACGGTGGCCAGCTCCGCCTCGTAAGGGAAGAGCCACTCGTAGATCTCCTGGTCCGGATAAAGGGCCACCGCAGCCTCCAGTGAGTTGCCGATCAGTTTTTGACCTCGGGCCAGCTCCAGGGCTTTGCTCACCACCCCCCTCACCCGCAACAGGCGCTCCCACCGCTCCTCTAAACCGGCATCCAAATAGGAGGTCTCCACCTGCGGCCATTCGGTGAGGTAAACGCTCTCCGGCCGCGGGCCTTCCGGCAAGTGGGCCGGAAGATGCTGCCAGACCTCCTCGGCAGTGTGGGAAAGAATCGGCGCCAACAGCCGCACCAGGGTGGAGAGAAGGTGAAAGAGCACCGTCTGGGCTGCTCGCCGCTGGGGGGCATTCGCCCGGCTGGTGTAGAGCCGGTCCTTGATCACATCCAAATAAAAGGCGCTCAGATCGACGGCGCAGAAGTTATGCACCGCATGGTAAAAATGGTAGAACTGGTACTCGTCGAAGGCCTCCGTTAGCCGCTGGACCAGGCGGGCCAGGCGCAGGAGCGCCCAGCGGTCCAGTTCCGGCAGTTCCTCGTACGGGACCAGATCCTGCCGCGGGTCAAAATCGTACAGGTTCCCCAAGAGGAACCGACAGGTGTTGCGAATGCGCCGGTAAACTTCGGCCATCTGGCGCAAGATGCCGGGCGAGACGACGATTCTTGAGCATCGCGGCGACGTCCAGATCCTCGATC
>JASBVW010000312.1 GCA_029961005.1 Bacillota bacterium | reverse complement strand
CGTGGATGGAGGTGAGGACGGCGCAGGTCTCGGCGTCAAACCCGAACTTGGCCCTGGTGTAGCCCACCTCCCGCACCACGTCCCGTACCACCTTGGGGATCTCCACGTAGCAGCTGGTGGTGATCTCTCCCATCACCAGCACCAGCCCCGTGGTCACCGCCGTCTCACAGGCCACCCGCGCGTCGGGGTCCTCGGCCAGGATAGCGTCCAGAATGGCGTCCGAGATCTGGTCGCACAGCTTGTCCGGGTGGCCCTCAGTCACGGACTCGGAGGTAAAGAGAAAGCTCTTCTCTGCTTCCCGCTCTGCCACTGCTTCAACCTCCATTTTTTTAGCAATCCGGCTACATTTTATCATCCCCGCGGGGTGGGGGTCAACCGGGAGAGATCACGCCAATGCCCGGGACTCCAGCGCCTCCTTCAAGAAGTCAAAGAGCAGGTACCTCTCCTCATGGGAGGTCCTGGCCAGCTGGTGCTGGAAGCGATCCAAAAAGGCGAAGGCGGCCTCCTCCACCTGACGCGACTGCGCTTCCGCGGCGCCGAGGAGCAAGCCCAAAGCCGTGCCGGCGAATCCGATCAGCCCCAGTTCAGGGCGGGCATAGCGGGAGACCATGCGGCGCAGCCGGGCCACGACCCGCCGCCGGCGGGCGGAAGCGCTCGCTACGAGCAGGCCCACTGCGTAGGCGCAGAAGATGAACGGCACCTCCGCGTTGGGGACCTCGTTCATGAGGCGCTCGATCAGCTCGCGGGGGCCCAGGTTGCTGAAGTTCTGAAAGAACTTCAGCACTTCCTCCTTGATCCGGTGCCACTCCGCCAGGTACTCCGCCCCGCCCTCCGGGGCGTCGACGCCTTGTCTGTCCGCAGCCAGGGACCTGGCGGTGGGGGCAAAGACCACCTGCGAGCGGCCGGTGCCCTTGCCCTCACCGGGATTGAGCGCATACTCCGCCCGGAGGTAGCCCTGCCTTTCCAGAGACCTTAACATGTCATAGGCCGTCCAGCGGCTCACGCCCAGGAGTTTGGCCACGGCGGTGTAGTGGACCGGCTCCCCGGTCTCCGCATAGAGCTTTTTCACCTTTTCGAGAAACTGGCTGCCGCGCCTGGTGAGCACCAGGGCATACCTCCCTCACTCCGGCCGGTCTTTTTATCACCATTCTATCCGGCCGGCCCCGCCCCGTCAACCTGGAAGCCGAAGACCCGCCTCTCCTCAGAAGCTCATCCTGACCTTGGCGTAGGCCTGAGCGGGGAACCAGCCCAACAGCGGATCGCCTTCCCCTCCAACGACCTGGGCGTAGCCCAGGACCAGGTCGGTGGCATCCGCCAGGTTAAAGGTGACCTCGGGGAGCAGGGCGTAGCCACGGCTCTTCAAGGCGTAGACGCCGCTGAGCTGCAAGGTCAGGCTGTCGCCGGCGGTCTTGCGCCCCACCGCCACCAGGTAGTCCTGCGCTTCCCTGGCAGAACCGGTAGAGCTCAGGACCACCGCCGGATGGTCGGCGCCCATCTGGTAGAACTGGCCCATCAGGTAGAGCCCGTTGTCCAGGGTGTAGTCGCCACCCGCCACCACCTCGTGGTACTGGCGGCCGCCCTCCGGGGTGCTCACGGCCCCCTCCAGCCAGAGGCCCACGTCGTTCAGCGCCCCCACCACGTCCAGCCCCACGCGGCTCACCCAGGGGTACTCCGCGCGCGCCGAAGAAGGCGGAAGGCCCACCAGGGTCACGGTGGGGAGGTCCTCCCGCCCCCGGAAGTAGCTCAAAGAGGCATCAAATCCCCCCAGGTTGCGGCGGGTTACCTGTAGGGCCCACTCCGCATTGGCCAGGTTGGCCAGGATTTCCGGATTATCCACCGACAAAGTGGTATTCGGGTCCAGGG
>JASBVW010000011.1 GCA_029961005.1 Bacillota bacterium | reverse complement strand
GATCTCTCCACCATTCTCAACCGCATCTGCCGCGAGCTGGCCTTAGACCTGGGCTTTGACCGCTGCTACGTGGCGCTCAAGAATAAGGCTGGAGGCGGTGCCACCCTGGTGGCCCTCTACGATCGGGAGGGCAGCTCTCTTTCTCCACCCCTTGCCCTGGCCCCTGATGCTTACCCTAACTTTCATCGCGTAGTAGAGCGAGGCGTGGCCGAGGAGATCCCAAGCCTGAAAGAATCTTCCCTCTCAGGAGCTGAACGGGCGCTTTTTGGAGAACTGGGCTCCGCTCTCTTTGTCCCGCTGGTGGTAGACGGGGAGTCCACCGGGGCGCTTTACTTCTGGCGACAGCGGGTGGGAAAGTTTGAGCCGGATCTGGTGCGCCTTTGCCAAACGGCAGCCCTGGTGGCGGCTCTGGCCATCCGCAAGGCCTTTGATTACGAAGCCTTAAGCCTGGCTTACCTGGGGACGGTGGACGCCCTGGTTAAGAGTATCGAGGCCAAAAACCCCTACACTAAAGGACATTCGGAAGGAGTCTCCCACTATGTAGAGCTCCTGGGCCAGGCGTTGAAGATGAGCCAGGACCGCTTGGCCAGGCTGCGGCGGGCTGCTCTTCTGCACGACCTGGGGAAACTGGCCATTCCCTCCAGCCTGCTCTCCAAACCCGGCCCCCTGACCGAGCAGGAGCGGGAAGAGATCAGAAGCCACCCTCAGGTAGGGGCGGAGATCGTGGCCCGCGCCCCCCAGCTTGCCGATATCCTCCCTGCTGTGCGCTGGCACCACGAGCGCGTGGACGGCTCCGGTTACCCTGACGGCCTCGTGGGGAATCAAATCCCTCTGGAAGCCAGGATTGTCGCCATTGCCGATGCCTTTGACGCCATGACCTCCGACCGCCCCTACCGCCCCCGGATGACGAAGGAAGAGGCGCTGGCCGAACTGGAGAAGAATGCCGGGACCCAGTTTGACGCCCGGCTGGTCAAGATCTTTCGCCAGTGCCTGGAGGAAAGCGAAAAAGAGAAGTTAAAATGAAACTGACCAGGTGGATCCCCGTTCCTCCTCTCCTCCAAATGAAACGGATCTTAGGCGTACAGCCGCACCCGGACGACCTGGAGCTGGCGGCCGGCGCTACGGTTGCCCTCTTGGCTCAGCAGGGAGCGGAGGTGGCCTACGTCACCGTGACCGACGGGGCAGCGGGGAGCTCCGATCCCGCCCTGGTGGGGCCGCGGCTGGCGGAGTTGCGCCGGGCCGAGCAGGAGCGGGCGGCAGAGGTCTTAGGGGTGCGGGAGCTCTTCTGGCTCAACTTCCCCGACGGGGGGAATTGGACCGAGGACGAAGTGCGGGAGGCACTGGTCGAGGTCATCTACCGCTTCCAGCCCGAGGCTGTTCTCTTGCCGGACCCCTGGCTCCCCTATGAGGCCCATCCCGACCACCGGCGGGTGGGGCTGGCCGGGGCGGCTGCCTGCCTTTTAGGGCACTTGCCGGCTTTGCACCGCGGGCGGCCTGAACCCCTGCCGCCTCCGATCCAGGCGGCGGCCTTTTACGCCACCCGCTTTCCCAATACCTGGGTGGGGGTGGAGAAGACCTGGGAGCAGAAGCTCCAGGCCCTGCGCTGTCACGCTTCGCAATTTCCCCCTTTGGTTTGGGAGCAGGTCCTGCGCTACCTCGAGTTCATGGCCCGCCGCTACGGGCGCGGCCATGGCGGAGGCCGACGGGAAGCCTTCAAAGTCCTCTTCCCTTATCAAATGCACTTCTTTGTCGATGCCCTCGACCTGTAGAGCGGGAGAGCCAGCCGCTGTCACCGGCCCGCGCGGGCGCATACAAATAAGAGGCCGAGACTTGAGCACGGGGAAGGAAGGTGCTGAGCGTGGGCGACAGCGGTACAGGGAGGGGCTTCTGCAAGAGGGTCTTTCCGGGGGGAAATACCGCCTACGGCTTTTACTCTTTTTACGAGTACATCGCCGGCCCGGAGGCCACCCGCATCCTGATCCTCAAAGGGGGGCCGGGGGTGGGCAAGTCCACCTTCATGCGCCGGATTGCTGAGGCGCTGCTGGAGAGGGGGTACGACGTAGAGCTACACCAGTGCTCGTCTGATCACGATTCCCTGGACGGGGTGGTCATCCCGGGGGCGGGGGTGGCCCTCATCGACGGGACGGCCCCCCACGTTCTGGATCCGCGCCATCCCGGATGCGTGGATGAGATCTTGCACCTGGGAGATTTTTGGGATGAGCGCGGGATGCGCTCGCACCGGGAGCGGATTGTGGAGTGCAACCGCCGGATAGGGCATCTTTTCGCCCACGCCTACCGCTTCTTGCGGGCGGCCAAGGAGATCTACGACGACCGGGCGGCCATCCACAGCCGGGCCTTGGAGTGTGGCCGGGCTAACCGGCTGGCGGTGGAGCTGGGGGAGCGGATCTGCGGCTCTGCGCCGGTGGCGGAGGTGCCGGGAAAGGCGCGCCACCTCTTCGCCTCCGCTATCAGCCCCCGGGGCCTGGTGCACCACCTGGAGACTATCCTGGGCCGGCTGCCCCGGGTGGTGGTGCTGCAAGGCCCTCCGGGGAGCGGCAAGTCCACCCTTTTGCAGAAAGTGGCCGCCCACGTCCAGGAACGGGGCTTCGACGTGGAGTGCTACCACTGCTCGTTGGACCCAGCACGGCTGGAGCACCTGGTTGTGCCCGCCCTGGGGGTGGGGGTGGTCACTTCGGCAGAGCCGCACCTCTATTGGCCCCCCCAACCTGAAGCGGTGGTGGATTTGGGCACCTGCCTGCGCGCCGGGGAATTGGCTTCCTGGGCACGGGTGGCGCAGGAGGACCGGCGGATCTACCGGGAACTCCTGGAGCGCGCGATCAGCTTCATCGCCCGGGCGAAAGAAGTCCACGACGAGATGGAGGGCTACTACACCCCCCACATGGACTTTGCCGCCATTGATGAGCTGCGGGAGCGCACCCTGCAGCGCATCCTGTCCTACTGCCGGGAGGCCGCCGGGGCTCCGTCCTCGGCCTGAAACTCGCCGTCCGGGCTCACTCCGGGTCGGGGGCCAGTACGGGGTCGGGGACGGCCGGAAGGCGCCGCTTGTGTTCGCTGGCCAGGGAGAGCCGGGTGACCCGCTCTACCACCTCAGGGCGGCCCTGCCTGGTCAAGAGGAAGTGGTCCAGCTCTTCATACGTGAGCCCCATCTCCCCTTCGTCGGTTTGGCCTTCCCACAGCCCGGCTGAAGGCCGGCGGGCAATGATCTCCCGCGGGATGTCCAGGTAGTAGGCCAAGAGGCGCACTTGCTGCTTGACCAATCCCCCCAGGGGGAGGATGTCCACCCCCCCGTCGCCGTACTTGGTGAAGTAGCCGACGGTGAGCTCGCTGCGATTGCCGGTCCCGGCCACCAGGTAGTTGCGCCGGTTGGCGAAGAAGTACAGGGTAGCCATGCGCAGGCGCGGCTTGAGATTGGCCCGGGCCAGGTCGCGCGGCGCCGCCTGGCCCGGGTTTTCCCCCAGGGCGGTCACCAACGCGTCGTAAACGGGGGTGAGGTCCACCACCGCCGTCGGGAGCTGCAGGTGGCGCGCCACCAGTCGGGCGTCCTCTGCGTCTTGCGGGTCGCTGTGGCAGGGCATGATCACCCCTAAAGTTTCGCCCGGGCAGGCCCGCGCCGCCAGGGCGGCTGTCACCGCGGAATCGATGCCCCCGCTCAAGCCTACTACTATGCCTCGTGCCCCGGCTTCCCGCACGCGCTCTTGTATCCACTTCACCAGACCTTCCACGGCTGCTTTCGTCTCCATCTTCAGACCTCCCATTAACTTTACGTATTCTTGACGAGAAAAGGATTTCTCCGTCTCCTTCCGAATACCTCTTGTGGAATGAAGCAAAGCGAGCCAAATTTTGAAAGGAGCACGCAAATGGCCATCAAACGCCTCTATCGTTCCCGCAAAGATCGGATCCTGGGCGGAGTCTGCGGCGGACTGGCCGAGTACTTTCAAGTGGACGTGAGCCTGGTCCGCTTGCTCTGCCTCTTGATCTTCTTCTTGGGTGGAGCCGGTTTTATTCTCTATCTCCTGGCCTGGCTGATCATCCCGGAAGCTCCGGCGGCCGATTCCGCCTCTGACGGGGGAGCAAGGGGAGGTGAGGAGAGCGAGTCGGGCCGAGAAGGGTCCGGAGCCGAAGGAGAGCCCCGGGTGGAGTCCTCCGGTTCTGCAGCCGGGCGCAGCCTGGGCTTGATCCTGGTGGTTTTGGGGTTGATCTTTCTCGCCCATAACCTATGGCCCTGGATGCAGCTCTGGCATCTGTGGCCATTGGCCCTGGTGGCGGGAGGGCTCTACCTCATCCTGCGGCCGGCCAGGTAAAACGGCGGAGCAGAGGCCGAGCTCGGCGGCCCGGTCGTCGAGTTAAGGCGGGGCGGGGTCATAACGGCGGTCTGGCCCACATATACTTCTCCTTGAACAGCGCGCGAGGGGGAGATAGGGGCCGAACGCCATGGGAAAGGGATTTTACCTGCGGCCGGAGTTCCGCGCCCTGGCATGGAAGTGGAGCCTGGCCGTTTTACTGTGCCTGGCGTTGCCTGGGGAGGAGACCCGGGCGGCCCCGACGCCGGCTGCGGAGGCCGCACCTCCGCTTTGGCGCATCGTCATCAACCTCCCGGCCCGCACCCTGGCCCTGTACGAAGGCGGGCGCCTGTGGCGCTGTTACCCCATTGCGGTGGGTAAAATGGTCACCCCTTCTGCCATCGGGTCGTATACCGTGGTCAATAAGGTGGTCAATCCCACCTGGTATCCTGAGCATAAACCCCCTGTGCCGCCCGGCCCCGATAATCCCTTGGGTTCTCGCTGGCTGGGTCTGAGCTTAAAAGGCTACGGCATCCACGGGACCAACGACCCCTCTTCGATCGGCAAGGCCGTCTCCGGCGGCTGCATCCGCATGCACAACCAGGACGTAGAAGAGCTCTTCGCCCTGGTCCCGTTGGGTACCCCCGTGGAGTTCATCTACGAGACGATGCTGGTGGAGGAGGCGCCGGACGGAGAGGCGGTTTACCTCACAGTCTTTCCCGACATCTATCGGCGCGGTCTGAATACGCCGGAAAGGGCGGAGCAGCTCCTCCGCCAGATGGGAATCCGGGAGCCTTTTCCCCGGGAAGAGTTGGCCCGCGCAGTGCGCGAAGCCAGGGGAGAGCCGGTGCGGCTGGCTGTGGGGGTGGAGATAGGCCTGAACGGCGAGCCTTTGGGAAAGCGCGGCTTTTGGGCGGAGGAGCAGGTCTGGGTCCCCCTTTACCCGCTGGCCGGCCGGCTCAATGCCGAACTGGTCTGGGATCTGGACAGCCGCACCCTTGCCCTCAATGGCCATTCCGTCTCCGCCTTCCGCGTGCGCGGCCATGACCTGTACATACCGCTCCCCGATGCAGTGGCGGCCCTGGGGTTGGGGGCGGAGTACAACCAAAAGTGGGGCACCCTGGCCCTGTCCGTGCCCCTCCTGTGGGTGGAAGGGCGGCTGGTGGGGGTGCGCGGCCGCTGGGAGAAAGGCCAGGTTTGGTGGCCGGTGGCATCGGCGATGAGGGCTTTGGGCCTGGGCGTAACCTGGGATCTGTCCTACGGAGCGGACTGGCCGCACGTCCCGCCCCCCGGCGGTGCGCTGGAGCGGGAAGGGGAGATCTGGTGGCCCGAACCCTTGCTGAAAGAAAAGCTGGGCGTGCAAGCCATCAAGAAAGATCCTTTCGGCGGACTGGACTTGCGGCCGGTGCAGATCTGGCTGGACGGGGAACCGCTCCCCTCCGCCCGGGCCTTTCGCCGCGGGGAAGAGCTGATGGTGCCGGTACAGGCAGTGGCCCAGGGCCTGGGGATAGAGGTGCGGTGGGAGGAGCGGCGGGGGATGGCGGTGGTGGGGGAAAGGTGGCTCCTGCCGGCGGTGGTGCAACTGGGCCGGCCCTATGCCTCCCTGGCCGACTTCTTGCGCGCGGTGGATGGGGTGGCGGCGCGCTGGGACGAGAAGAAGTGGGTTCTGGAGCTGGTGCGCCCCGCTGGAGTGGCGCAGCCACTCCGGGGGGAGCTGATCCCCCTCCCCGTCCGGCGAGAGTAGCGGGAGGACCTCTGCGGCCGGCCCCGGGCTAATGATTGATGATCTTGCTCAGGAGCGTCTGGGTGAGCTGGAGCTTGGCCAGGTCCTCAACCTTTTGCCAGTCCTGCTCAAAGAGGGCCCGGACGATCTCCACCGGGAGTTTCAACTGGTTGCTCACGGCCTGGGCCAGCCGCTCCTTGCCGGCGGCCTCCAGGCTGTTCCAGTCCTTGTTGAGGATGCTCTCCGCCTCCGCTGGCGTGGCGCCCAGGCTGAGGAGCTGGTTGTAGAGCGCCGACTGGACGGACCCGCCCAAGGCGGCCCAGTTTCCATCCACGATGGCGTTTACCTGCTCCGGCGTGAGGAGGCCACCCGTCAACTGGCTCACCCTTTCTGTCACGTCGGCCCGGGTGATTACTCCGCTGGCCCGGATCAGCCTGGGTTCGCGCAGGGAGTTGACCACGATCTCCACCGCGTCGCCGGTCAGAAGGTGTGCCAGGTCGGTGGTGGAGTTGTTGCGCAGCAGGAGGGCATCGTAGGGGATGACGAAGGTCTCCTGGTTCCCTTCCTGGGAGCGCACCGTCAGGGTAAGGCTCTTGGCGTCGGCCGAGACCACCGAACCGCGGATCACGCCCAAATCCAGGGCCCCCTTGACCATGAAGGCCGTGTCGGCCCGGGTGGCCAGGCGCCGGGGTTCAAACCGGTCCGCGTAGTAAGGGGGGATGATCCCCAGGCGGTTGGCCAGCTCCACGGCCTTGAAGGCCCAGTGGTCCGGAGAGACATCAGCAAAGGTCTCCGGCCAGTTGCGGGCTGCCAGCTTCTCCTCGCCCTCCAGCCGCAGGGCGCGGATGATCATGGAGGTCAGCTCCGCCCGCGTGATCTTGTTCTGGGGGCGGAAAGTTCCGTCCGGGTAACCCTGGATGATGCCCTGTTCAGCCAGGGCGGCGATGTAGCTGCGCGCCCAGTGTCCCCGCACGTCCTTGAAGGAGACCTGGTGCGCAGGGTCCAGGTGGAAGGCTTTAGCCAGGATGGTGGCGAACTCGGCCCGCGTGATCGACCGGTCGGGGCGGAAGGTCCGGTCCGGATAACCCTTGATGACGCCCGTTTGCACCAGTTGCTCGATGGCTGGGCGGGCCCAGGAGTTGGCCACGTCCCGCAGTGGCGGGGCGGCTGCCAGGGGGCTCGAGAGAGCACCCAGTCCTATAGCCAGGATAAGCAAAATCAGGGTAGCTTTACGGAGCAACGACATCTCCTCCTCCCGTCTTTCCCGACTTATCGCCTCAATAGCGGATTTCTCGCCACCTGTAGGCAATCCTTTTTGTAAATGTGGGCGGCGGAGGCAAGTGCAGCCCGGACAGGGAAAGGCTACCCCTGCCGGGAGGTTTTCGCCACCGGGCGTGTAATAATACCGGGGTGGGGGTGAAAAAAGGTGAACGCGCCCCGGCGCAAAGTGCTGGCCGTGCTGGACGGGAGCAGCTTGCTCCATCGGGCCTACCACGCCCTCCCGAGCCTGTCCACCTCGGCCGGCGAGCCGACCAATGCCGTTTACGGCTTTGCCCTGATGCTCTGGCGGCTCTTGGAGTCGGAGCGTCCGGACCGCGTCCTGGTGGCTTTTGACCGGCCCGGCCCCACCTTCCGGCACGAAGCCTTTGACGGGTACAAGGCCCAGCGGCCCTCCATGCCGGAGGATCTGCGCCCACAGGTGGAGCGGGTCAAGCAGGTCGTCTCCGCCTTTGGCTTTCCCATTTACGAACTGGACGGGTACGAGGCGGACGACGTCATCGGCACCGTGGCCCGCTTGGCCCGGGAGCGGGGGTGGGAGGTGCTCATCTTCACCGGCGACCGGGACGCTTTGCAACTGGTCAATCCCCACACCCGCGTCCTCCTGATGCGCAAAGGGGTCACGGAAGTGGATACCTACGACGTGGAGGCGGTCCGGGCCCGCTACGGGGTGGAGCCGGAGCAGCTGGTGGAGGTCAAGGGTCTGATGGGCGACCCCTCCGACAACATTCCCGGAGTGGCCGGCATCGGGGAGAAGACGGCCCTGGAATTGATCCAGCGCTACGGCAGCGTGGAGGGGGTCCTGGCGCACCTGGATCAGCTGCCGCCCCGCCAGCGGCGGGCGCTGGAAGAGCACCGGGAGGAAGCCTTGCTCAGCAAAAGGCTGGCCGCCATCGAGTGTTGCGCCCCCCTGGAGATCGACCTGGAAGCCCTCCCTCCCGTGGCTCCCGACCGGGACAAGCTCTACCAGCTCTTCTTGGAGTTGGAGTTCTACTCCCTGGCCCGCCGCCTCAAAAGCCCCGCGGCGGGAGCGCCGGGGGGAGAGGAACCCTCCGCCGGCGAGGGAGGTGAGGCCCCGGGGCTGGTGCGGGTCGCAGAGCCGCCGGCGGCGCCGGTGGAGATCATCGAGGGAGAAGAGGCCCTCCGGCAGGCCGCTGCAGAGCTACGGCAGGTGGCTGCCCGCTCGGGCGGAAAGCCACCCCGGGTAGGGGTTCACTTTGGGTTGACCGCTCCCGCGGCTATGCAGGCCGACCTCTTTGGCCTCGCCTATCGGCTGGCGGAGGCCGGAGACAGCCGGCCGGCGCGCTTCTTGCCCCTGCCCCCGGAGAAAGGGTGGCGCGCCCTGGTGGCCGAAGTCTTCCTGCCCGCCCTGGTGGAACCGGGGTTGATGCGGGTCTGGCACGACCTCAAGACCTCCCTGGTGGCGGGCCGGCGCTTCCTGGTCCACCTGGGACAGGAGGAGGGAAGGGCAAGGGCCTGGGGCGCCGGCGCCGGCGGGGAAGACTTTGACGTGATGATCGCCTCTTACCTGCTCGACCCCGGCCGCGGCGCCCACGGGCTGGAAGAGGTGGCCATGTCCCTCCTGCGCACCGGCCTGCCTCAGCGCCCCGCGGCGCTGGGCGATCCCCGCCGGGGGGAATGCCCCCCCTGGCCGGCTGAGCCGGCGGAGCAGCGGGAGATCGCCTCGTACTTTGCCGGGCTGGTGGAGCTCGTGCTGCGCGCCCAGGAGGAAGAGGAGCCGCGCCTGGCCGCCGACGGTTTGGGGGCCCTCTTTCGGGAGGTGGAGATGCCCCTGGCGGAGGTGCTGGCGGCCATGGAGCTGCGGGGGGTGGCGGTGGACGTGCCGCGGCTGCGGGAGATGTCCGCTGAGCTGGGAAGCCGGATGGAGGAACTGGCCCGCCAGATCTATCAGCTGGCAGGGATGGAGTTTAACCTCAACTCGCCCCGCCAGCTGGGGGAGGTCCTCTTTGAGCGGCTCAAGCTGCCGCTGGGGAAGAAGACCAAGACCGGCTACTCCACCAGCGCCGAGGTCCTGGAGGCCCTGGCCCCGCAGCACGAGATCGTGGCCCGCATCCTGGAGTACCGCCAGTTGATGAAGCTGAAGACCACCTATACCGACGCCCTGGCCGACCTGATCCACCCCGAGACAGGGCGGGTTCACACCACCTTCAACCAGACGGTCACGGCTACGGGGCGCCTGAGCAGCGCCAACCCCAACTTGCAGAACATTCCGGTGCGGACGGAGGAGGGCGGGCGCCTGAGGGAGGCCTTCATTCCCGGGCGGCCGGACTACTCGCTCCTGAGCGCCGACTACTCCCAGATTGAGCTGCGCCTTTTGGCCCACATCTCGGAGGACGAGGCCCTGATCGAGGCCTTCCGGCGGGGGGAGGACATCCACGCCCGCACGGCGGCGGAGATCTTCGGCGTTCCCCTGGAGGAGGTCACCCCCCAGATGCGGGACGGGGCCAAGGCGGTCAACTTCGGCATTGTCTACGGAATCAGCAGCTTCGGCCTGGCCAAGGGCACCGGCATCGACCAGGCGGAGGCCCAGGCCTACATCGAGGGCTACTTCCGCCGCTACCCGAAGGTGAAGGAGTACCTGGAGCGGGTGGTGAGGGAAGCCCGGGAGAAGGGGTACGTCACCACCCTTCTCCACCGGCGCCGTTACCTCCCGGACCTGCACAGCCGCAACTACGCCGTCCGGAGCTTTGCCGAGCGCACGGCCATGAATACGCCCATCCAGGGAAGCGCCGCCGATATCATCAAGCTGGCTATGCTGGCCGTGGAGAGGGCTTTGCGGGAGGAGGGGTTGGCCACGGCCATGATCCTCCAGGTCCACGACGAGCTTCTCCTCGAGGGCCCGGAGGAGGAGATGCCGCGGGCGGCTGCAGTGGTGCGGCGGGCCATGGAAGGCGTGGTGCAGCTCCGGGTTCCCCTGGTGGTGGAGGTCAAGGTAGGGAAGAATTGGCGAGAGGGGGTCCCTTATGCCTGAGCTACCGGAGGTGGAGACCATCCGGCGCGACCTGACTCCCCTGGCCGGCCGGACGATTACGGACGTGGAGGTTCTCTGGCCGGGGGCGATCAAGGCTCCCGCCCTCCGGGAGTTTGGGGAGCGGGTGAGGGGGCAGAGGATTACAGGGGTGGAGCGGCGCGGAAAGCACCTTATCCTGTGCTTGGCCTCCGGGGAAGAGCTCATCTTCCACTTGCGCCTGACCGGCCGGCTGGTCCTGACCCCGGCGGAGCAAGAGCCGGGCCGCCACACCCGGGCCGTCTTCTTTTTAGACGAGGGGGAGGCCCTGCATTTTGCCGACGTGCGCAAGTTTGGCACCATCCACCTGGTGAAGGCCGGGGAGCGGCAGGCCGTCTCCTCCTTGGCCGGCCTGGCGCCAGAACCCTTAAGCGAGGAGTTCACCTTGGACTGGTTCCGCTCGGCCCTGGCCCGGCGGCGCGGCCCGATCAAGGGGGCCCTCCTGGACCAGGCGGTGGTGGCCGGAATGGGCAATATTTACGCCGACGAGGCGCTCTTTCGGGCCGGCTTGCGGCCGGACCGGCCGGTGCCGGAGCTGGCGTCTGCTGAGGTGGAACGCCTTTGGGAGGCCATTCGCGCCGTCCTGGCGGAGGGGATCCGCCTGCGCGGGACTTCCGTGCGCGATTACGTAGACGGCCGCGGGGAGCCGGGCGGTTTCCAGAAGGTGCTCTCCGTCTACGGCCGCAAGGGGCAACCCTGCCGGCGGTGCGGGGCGCCCCTGCAGCGGATGCGGGTAGCCGGGCGGGGGACCACCTTTTGCCCGCACTGTCAGCGCTGAACCGATCCCCTTCTCTCCTCATACGATAGCGGGAGGCCGTGCGCCAAAGCCGCGCGGGCCCAGCCCACCGGGCCGGCCGCGGCGCACAGCGGAGACGAGGAGAGAGGGGGTCCGCCATGACGCCGTTGCTCTTGGCGGTGGCCCTCAGCCTGGACGGACTGGGGGCGGGGATCGCCTATGGTTTGCAACGCATCCGCGTGCCTTTCTTGGCTTTGGTTGTGGTAGCGGGCACTTCCGCTGCGCTCTTTTTCCTTACCCTGACCGGCGCCGGGGTGGCGGTGGAAGCTCTGGCGCCCGTTTGGAGCCGGATCCTGGGCGCTCTGATCCTGGTAGGCATCGGCCTTTGGCATCTTTTGGGGGAGGTGTGTCGGCTGGGCTCACTGGCCGTGGTGGTGCGCATCCTGGCCGACCCTACCGCAGCGGACCTGGACCGCTCCGGCCAGTTGAGCCTGGGAGAGGCGGCTCTCCTGGGGCTGGCCCTGGCCCTGGATGCCGCTGCGGCCGGAGTGGGGGCGGGCCTGTCGGGGCTGGGGAGGCCGTGGCTGCCGGCTCTGGTGGGGGGAGTGACGTTCCTCTTTACTGCGGCGGGGCTGCGCCTGGGGCGGGCCTGGGCGGACTGGGGAAAGGCGGCTCCCGTACTGGGGCGCTTGCCGGGTTGCCTCTTAATTGCCCTGGGGCTTCACCGGCTCTTCTGGCGGGGCTAGGTGCTTCGGCTACCTTAGAGCACGGGCGCAGGGAGGAGAGAGAGGCGTGATCGTGGGCCTGACGGGAGGGATTGCCGCGGGCAAGAGCACCGTGGCTGCTCTCTGGCGCCGCTGGGGGGCGATAGTGATCGATGCCGACCGAATCGGCCACGCGCTCCTGGCCAAGGGAAGGCCGGCCTGGCGGGAGGTGGTGGAGCGGTTCGGCCCCGGCATCCTGGACGGGCGGGGGAGGATCGACCGGCGCCTTTTGGGCGCCGCCGTCTTTGCTGACCCGAAGGCCCGCGCTGACTTAAACCGCATCACCCACCCCCGCATCCGGGCCCGGATAGAGGAACGGATCCGACGGGCCCGGGCCGCGGGCCGCCTGATCGTGGTGGACGCGCCTTTGCTCCTGGAGGCGGGGCTGGAGGACCTGGTGGACCGCGTGGTGGTGGTCACCGCGCCGGAGGAGGTTCAGGTGGAGAGGCTGGTGGCTGGCCGGGGGCTGCGACCGGAGGAGGCTCGAGCCCGCCTGCAGGCCCAATGGCCCCAGGCGGAGAAGGTGCGGCGGGCGGATTACGTGATCGAGAACAGCGGCACGCGGGAAGAGTTGGAGGCGCGGGCGGCCGAGGTGTGGGAGGAGTTGCGGCGTGAAGAAGAGGCTGGCCTTGATCGCTCATGACCAAAAGAAGGACGAGCTGTTGTCCTTCGTCCAAAGGCACCGGGAGCTTTTAGCCCGCTTCGACCTGATTGCCACCGGGACCACCGGGCGTCTGGTGGAGGAGCAGTGCGGCCTGCCGGTGACCCGGATGCTCTCCGGTCCCCTGGGCGGAGATCAGCAGATTGGGGCGCGGGTGGCGGCGGGGGAAATCCAAGGAGTCATCTTCTTGCGGGATCCGTTGACGGCCCAACCCCATGAGCCGGACATCACCGCCCTCTTGCGCGTCTGCGACGTGCACAACGTCCCCCTGGCCACCAATCTGGCCACGGCGGAGCTCCTGCTCCATGGGTTATGCGGTGCTGAAGGAGAGTAAACTATCAGCAGGGGGGCAAGGAGTTTTTGCCTGTCTTCGAGGGCTTTCTTTTCTCGCGGCGGCGCCTGCTGGTGGCCTTGATGGTGCTGGCGGTTCTGGGTCTGACTCTGACCAGCAGGCCCTTTTTGCGGTTGGTCTTTCCCCTTTACTACCAAGAAGTGGTGGAGAAGGCCGCCCGGCGGTACAACCTGGACCCGTGGCTTCTGTACGCCATGATCCGGGTGGAGAGCCGCTTTGACCCCCAGGCGCGCTCCTCTAAAGGCGCCCTGGGGCTGATGCAGTTGATGCCGGAGACGGCCAGGTGGATCGCCGAGGCCCGGGGCATGTCCTCCTTTAACCCCGCTCTGCTCTACGACCCGGAGGTGAACGTAGAGTTCGGCAGCTGGTACCTGCGAACCCTGCTGAACGAATTTGGTGGCGACGAAGTGCTGGCCCTGGCGGCCTATAACGGCGGGGGGGCCAGGGTGCGCCGCTGGCTGGAGGAGGAGCGCTGGACGGGGGAGCGGGAAACCTTGCATCAGATCCCTTTTTGGGAGACGCGCTGGTACGTAGAGCGGGTGCTGGCCGTCCGGCGCTGGTACGCTTGGCTCTACGGGCGGGGAGGCCACTTCTTCTTTCCGCTCCCGGTGGGCAGGAAACCCCATACGGGCGCAGAAGTATA
>JASBVW010000311.1 GCA_029961005.1 Bacillota bacterium | reverse complement strand
GGTCGTCAAAGGCCTTGCCCTTGAGCACGCCTCCCCCCAGCTCCTCGCAGCGCGTGGTAAAGGCAGCCACCTGCCCCAACCGCACCGACCGCTCCGCCTCTTCCCGGGAGGAGGCCCCGATGTCGATCACCAGGTCCCGGAGCGGGAATGGTTTTTTCTCCTCCCCGCGCTCCTGCAGGTGGATAGGCTTGCACCCCACCACCCCCCGGATGCCCTCCGGGCCGATGCTCACCACCTGCGAAACCAGGACTCGGGGGTCGATGTGGCCCACGGTGCGGAAGCGCAGCAGGCCGTGCGACTCGATCCCCGTCACCATCAGCCCCACCTCGTCCAGGTGAGCCGCCACCATGACCACCGGTCCCCCGGCGCGGCGGCGGCCGGCGGCGCGCGCCCGCACCAGGAGGTTGCCCAGGGCGTCGGTGCGCATCTCCTCCACCTGCCCCTCCAGGTGGCGCCGAACGAGGTCCCGCACCGGGCCCTCCTGCCCCGAGACCCCGCAGGCCTCGGAAAGTTCCTTTAAAAGCACCGCAATCCCTCCACAAACTCCGCAGTCAGACCGGCCACAAAGCGGGCTAAAAGGCGCCCCGCCTGCCGCAGGTCGTCCAAATGCAGGGTTTCCACCGAAGTGTGCATGTAGCGCACCGGGAAGGAGACCAGGCAGGTGGGCACCCCTTCCCGCGCCACCTGGATGGCCCAGGCGTCGGTCCCGTAGGGGGTGGGCGAAGGCTCCACCTGGTAGGGGATCCCCTCTTGCTTGGCCACCTCCAACAAGCGCTCGAAGAGGCGGGGGTGGACGTGGGGCCCCACCCCGAGGGCAGGCCCTTTGCCCAGGCTCACGGCCTCCCCTTCCAGCACCCCCAGGACGTCGCCGAAGGTGGCGTCCACGGCCACCCCCACGTCGGGGACGAGGCCGTAGGTGGAGGTCATGGCCCCCCAGGTTCCCACCTCTTCCTGGACCGTGGCCACGGCGTAGACGTCCGCCTCGCAGCGCAGGCGCGCCAGCTCCTCCAGGCAGAGGAGGAGGACGGCCACCCCGGCCCGGTCATCGAAGGCCCGCCCCGCCACCACCTCCCCCGCCAGCTCCACCAGCTCCCGCCGGACCAGGGCCACGTCGCCCACCGCCACTGCTCGTCGCACCTCTTCCTCCGGCTGGCCCAGGTCGAGGAAGAGCTCCCGATACGGCAGAGCCTTCTCCTGGTCCCTGGGCTCCTGGACGTGGGGCGGCAGCGACCCCACCACCCCCGGCAGGGGCCGGCGGCCGTAGACCATCACCTCCTGGCCGGGGAGGGTGCGGGGGTCCACGCCGCCCACGGGGGCGCAGCGCAAAAATCCCCCCTCTTCGATGGCCGTGATCACCAGCCCCACCTGGTCCAGGTGGGCCGCCAGCATGACGCGGGGCCGCGCTGCGCGCTCCCTTCCGGCGCCGCGCCGACCCGACGGATCGCCGCCCCGGCCGCCCTGCGGGCCGGAGCCACCGCCCTCGCCCCGCCGCAGGGCCACCACGTTGCCCAGTTTGTCCACCCGCACCTCATCGGCGTAGCGGGAAAATTCTTCTTTAATAAAGGAGGCCACCCCGCCCTCGCAGCCCGAGACGCCGGGGTGGCTGATCAAGGCCCGTAAGACCTGGCGAACCTCCACGCCCGCCCTCCTCGCTCTTTCGGCATTACGTGTAGAATATGGCCGCCGCCCGGCCAGTCTATACCGGACCTGCCAGGCCCGGCAGCGCAAACCGGTAGATGGACCAATTCGGCGCCCGGCGGCCAAATCCCTCCTCCGCCACTCACTGCCGCCAGCGCACCAGGGCCCGCAGCAAAAAGGGGCCGCCGCCCACAAATCGGCTGGGCGGCGGCCCCTCTGGCTGGCAACTATCCGGCCGTTCTGCCTGGCGACTT
>JASBVW010000310.1 GCA_029961005.1 Bacillota bacterium | reverse complement strand
AGCTGGCATAACTGCGGTGTAAAGAAATAGACCCCTCTTTCTCTCGCCCCTGCGGCGCAAGGCAGCACCCCCGCTTTCCTTCTAAACAAGACTACCTGGAACATTTTACCGCTTCGGTGTTTTATAGATCGGCCCGCTTTCAATGATACTTTAACCATATTATGGAAAATCAGTTAAGGCCCCGGGCAACCCGCTTCGCCGCCAGGACCCCCTCCTCCAGGTCGTAGCGGGAGAGGGCGCACAGGCCCAGCAGCACCGCCGCCCCGGCCAGCGGGCCGGCGATTTGCAGGCCCAGGGGGCGGGCGGCGCTGTAACCGAAGGCCTTGAAGAGCAGGGGCGTGACCAGGGAAGAGAGGCCGATGACCACCTTCATGATCAGCCCCTGCACGCCGAAGAACATCCCCTCCCGGCGCTGGCCGTGCTCCAGGCCGTCCAGTTCCGCCAAGTCCGCCACCATAGCGTTGGGCACCACGAAGATGACGGCCAGCGGGACGCCAGCCAGGACCACCAGGGCCGCGGCTGCGGGGTAGGGGATCAGGGTGCCGAAGAGGCCGGTGGCGGCCAAAATCAGAGCAAAGAGGGCGGAGGTGGCCAGCATGATCTGCTTCTTGCTGTACCGCTCCGCCACTTTGGGCAGGAAGGGGCTGACCAGCAGGGCCAGGACAAAGGCCCCGGCGATGAGGTAGCCGGAGTGGTCGGCGCTCTTGCCCAGGAGCACCTCGGTGATGTAGGGCATGGCGATGGTCAGGGTGTTGATGCCGAACCAGATGGCCAGGTACGAGGCGAGGTAGAGGGCGAAGTTGCGGTTGCGCAGAGTCATCTGCACGGAATCTACCAGGGAGACGGCCGGCGCCTCCTGCGGCGGAACCAGCTCCTCCTTGACGAAGGCCGGGGTCAGGAGCACGGTCAGCAAGGAGAAAAGGCCCAGCACGACCCCCATGACCGGAAAACCCCAGGCCGCGATGAGCAGGCCCGAGCCGGCCTCGGCGATCATCACCCCCAGGACCTGGGCCACTCCCTGCAGGGTGGTCACCGCCATCCGTTCCTGCCCGGTCCTGGTCAGCTCGCCGATCAGGGCCAGGTACGGGGCCACCACCACGGTGAAGAAGATGAAGAACAGGCTCAGCATCACCGCCAGGTAGACCAGGTTGAGGAGGGATTCCCCCCGCACCGGCGGAAACCAGAGCAGGATGAAGGTGGCCGCCAGGGGGAGGGAGCCGTAGAGGATGAACGGGATCCGCCGGCCCAGGCGGTGGCGGCTGCGGTCGGAGTAGTAGGCCACCACCGGGTCGGCCAGCCCGTCCACGATCCGGGCCAGCACCATCGCCACCCCGATGAGGCTAATGGGCACCAGGGCCCGCAGGGCAAACTGGTTCGCCTCCGGCGGGGCGTAGTAAAATTGGTACCACTTGACCGTGGTCTGGGTAAAGACGGCGATCCCCAGGTAGCCCAGGGCGTACATGAGGAAGGAAAGCCTCCGGTTCGCCTTTAGGTTCGCCTTTGCGCCTGGCATCTGCCTCGCCCCTTTCTCGCTCTTTTTTTACTTCCTCTTCAGGTAATCCTGCCCCGGCCGTAGGTCCGCTCCCAGTAGCCCGCCTCGAAGGCGGGGTTGGCGTCCCCCCAGTACTCGGCCTCCTGCCGGGCCCGGCGGAGGGCCGCCAGGTTCAGGTCGGCCGTGACCAGCTCGTCACCCTCCCAGTGCCCGGCCAGGGCCAGGACCCCGTCCCGCCCCTCCGTCAACTCCAGGGGGGCGAAGATCCCCGCCTTGCCGGTGAAGTGCATACCCCCCAGCCAGCCGTTGAGCGAGGCCTTCAGGCCGAAGACGTAAGACTCCTGGACCCGCGGCCAGATGCCGCGCAGGGCCTTCCACGGGTGGTACTCCTCGCTGTTGGCGATG
>JASBVW010000010.1 GCA_029961005.1 Bacillota bacterium | reverse complement strand
AAGAGAAGGGAGCGGGTTGCCCCTGGCGCAGCTGGCGAAAGAGGTCCCGCAGGAGGGGAAAGCGAGGCCCTTCCTTCGCCTTGGCCAAGCGCCAGATCTCCTCGTCTTCCTGCAGGAGGAGGAGGGCCACGGCGCGACGGGAGAGGGAGTAGTCCCCGCTCAGGGCGGATTGGAGTTTCCCGAGTGCTTCTTCTATGGCTGGGGCGTACTGAAGGGGTTGAGCGGGCGAGGGAACGGCGGCACTGAAGGAAGAGATGGTGCGCTTCAGCTCGTCCAGGCCGCGGCCGGTGGTGGAAACGGTTCCCACCACCGGAATGCCCAAACGCTGGGCCAGCCGCCCGGTCTCGATCTTCAGACCCAGCTCTTCAGCCTCGTCCATGATGTTGACCACCAGGATGACGGGCAGTCCGGCTTCGATGAGCTGTATGGTCAAGGGGAGCATGCGCTCCAGGTTTTTGGCATCCACCACGTGGAGCACTGCGTCCGGCCGCTCGGAAAGGAGCAAAGACCGGGCGACTCTCTCCTCCTCGGTGATGGGAAGGAGGGAGTACATGCCGGGCGTGTCTACCACCTCGTAACTGCGCCCCAGGATGCGGGCCTGCCCCCGGGAGACCTCTACCGTGGTTCCGGGGTAGTTGGAGACGGTGACGTAGAGGCCGGTCAAGCGGTTGAAGAGCACGCTCTTACCCACGTTGGGGTTGCCGACCAGGAATAGCTTGGGGAGGCTTGCTGCCCCGACCCGGACCGCTCCCCCGTGGCAGCTCCCGCACCTCTTCCCCCTCCGGTGCCGCCGGCGGTGCGGAAAGAGGACCCGCTTTTTAAGGTCTTGTGCCGCTTCTGAACCGAAGTGTCGTGCCATGCAGCGCCGCCTTCCATTGAAAAATATTCTCAATTTCAATTATACCGAGGGTGCCTTTTTTGTCAAGGTGAGGTGAGAAGAAGGCGCCCTGGGAAGTAGAGACCGGGTTAAGAGGATTTTACTCTCTTCCGGCCAATAAAATCACTTATGGACGCAAAGAAGATGCTCAGCTTGGCTGCTCCGGCCAAACTCAACCTGGCCTTGGACGTCCTCGGGCGGAGGCCGGACGGCTACCACGAGGTGAAGATGGTTCTCCAGTCGGTGGACCTGGCTGATTCGGTGCAGTTGCTCGACTGCCCGCCGCGCGGCGGAGAAAATTCCCGCGCTCGTCTCGTCATCAGCAGGGAGCCCGGGCTGGAAGGCGAGGACATCCCGGGCGATGAGCGGAACCTGGCTCTCCAGGCGGCCCGGCTCTTGGCCGGGGAATACGGAGTGGCCTTGAGAGTGGAGATCCGCCTGCACAAAAGGATACCGGCGGCGGCGGGGCTGGGCGGGGGAAGTGCCGATGCCGCAGCGGTCCTCAAGGGCTTGAATCTCCTCTGGGACCTGGGCCGGACCCCGGAGGAGCTGCACCGCCTGGCGGTGCGCCTGGGCGCCGACGTCCCCTTTTGCCTGCAGGGCGGGACCGCCCTGGCCCAGGGGATCGGAGAGCGGCTCTCTCCTCTCCGGCCGGCGGTCGAACTCTGGTTTGTCCTGGTCAAGCCTCCTTTCGGCCTGTCCACGGCGGAGGTGTACCGCGCCTGGGATGAAGTGGGAGAGAAGAGCCGCCTCAAGGTAGAGGAGCTGGTGGAGGCGCTGCAAGAGGGGGATCCGGCACGGGTCGGGCGCTTGGTGGGCAATGCCCTGGAGGCGGTGGTGTTCCCGCGCTATCCCGTCCTGAAGGAGATCAAAGAGGGCCTGCTGGCACTGGGGGCGCTGGGCGCGGCTATGTCCGGCAGCGGCCCCACCGTCTTCGGCCTGGTGGAGGGCGAGGAGCAAGCCCGAAACTTGGCTGCAGAGGTGGCCCGGCGCCGGCCGGAGTGGGGCAAGGTCTATGCCGTCCGGGCGCTCCCGGGGTCGAGTACTTGAGTGCGCTTGGCCGGCCGCCTGGCTCTGAGGAGGGGGAGGAAGAAGATGACAAAGGGGATCTTACCAATTAAATTGGATAACTACAAACCTTTGCGGGAACTGGTCTTCGAGTCCTTGCGGGAGGCCATTATCTCCGGACGGCTGCGCCCGGGGGAGAGGCTGATGGAGATCCAACTGGCCGAGGAACTGGGGGTTAGCCGGACTCCGGTGCGGGAAGCCATCCGGAAGCTGGAGCTGGAAGGTTTGGTCTTGATGATCCCGCGCAAGGGCGCCTATGTCTCCCGTTTTTCCATGAAAGACATCGCCGACGTCTTTGAGATCCGGCGCGCCCTGGAGGGGCTGGCCGCTCGGCTGGCGGCCGAGCGCTGTACCGAAGAGGAGCTGGATAACCTGGAGCGGATCCTGGTCCGGAGTGCGGAGTTGGCCCAGCGGGAGAAGGTGGACGAAACGGTGGACCTGGATACCCAGTTTCACGAAGCCCTCATGAAGGCGGCGCACAATGAAAGGCTTTCCCAGCTGGTGGCCAACCTTCGGGAGCAGATTCAGCGCTTCCGCAACAGTTCCCTGCGCCAGCCGGGCCGGTTGCACCTGGCCCTGGAGGAGCACCGGAGGATCGTCGAGGCTATAGCGGAGCGCGACTCGGAGCTGGCGCAAAACCGGGCGTATGAGCATATTGAAAATGCAGAAAATAGTCTGATGGAGGTCTTGAGCGCGCAGGAGGAGATCCTGGGCGCCGGGGAGGCCGAAAGGCCAGAGAAGATCAAGGAGTGAACCGCGCGAGCGGCCGAGGAGGAAGGCCTATGAAGGTTGATGCCGTCATCCTGGCCGGCGCTGATAACGCCGGCCCGCTGCGAGAATGCGCCCAGGAGCCGTACGAGGCTCTGATCTCGATCAACGGGCGGCCGATGGTGGAATACGTGGTGGAGGCCGTGCGCCAGGCTCACTCGGTGGGGCGGATAGCGGTGGTCGGGCCGCGGGCTGAGCTGGAGCAGGCTCTCCACGGCCGGGTGGACCTGGTGGTGGAGCGGGGCCGGTCGCTGGTGGAGAACATCCTTTTGGGGATCGAAGCCCTGGCCCCTCAGGGGAAGGTCCTTCTGGTGACCTCTGACCTTCCCCTGCTCACCCCGGAGGCCATCGACGATTTTGTAGCCCAGTGCGCCCGCCGCCGGGCAGACGTTTACTACGCCATCGTCGCCCGGGAGAGCAACGAAGCCAAGTACCCCGGAGTACGGCGCACCTACGTCCGACTTAAAGAAGGTGTCTTCACGGGCGGAAACCTGGTGCTCCTGGAACCCTGGGTGATCTTGCAGCACCGCCGCCTCATCGAGCAAGCAGTGGCGGCGCGCAAAGAGCCCTGGCAGTTGGGGCGGCTCTTGGGGGTGCGGGTGATCGTCAAGTTCGTCCTCAACCGCCTCTCCATTGCCGAGGTGGAAAAACGAGTGCAGAAAAAGCTGGGCTTTGTGGGGGCGGGGGTGATCAGCCGCTACCCCGAGGTAGGGATCGATGTGGATAAACCCAGCGATCTGGAGCTGGCGCGCCGCGTTTGCGGGACTCCGGTGTGAGCGGGGTGCATGATTTTAAGCCCTCCTGGCCAGCCTATGTACTGCCAAAAAGCAGTGCATAGGGAGGCGAAGAGAGTGACAGACGTGCGGTGCTCTGTGGACAGTTGCCACTACTGGGGAGAAGGTGAGGTCTGCACGGCGGATTCCATTTGGGTGAAGAACAATATGCGGGGAGACGCCGACGACGAGCGGGCAATAGGGCGCGGCGGCATGGAGGTGGGGACGATCGGGGAGAGGCGCGCCGCCCGCCGCAGCGCCCGCCATTCTGGGGAGACCTGCTGCGAAACGATGCGCCCCCGCGGCGAGGCCAAGTACTAAGACCTCAGTGCGGCTGCAGAGGGCTCCCGCCCGGGACGACTGGGCGGGAGCTTTTCCTCTTCATTCCAGAGCAGGACTTTTCTCGCTGGCGGAGTATTTACTTACGGAAGTCAGTCTTGAGGCTTGCCTTTGCCTGTCGCTGAGCGGCCGGAGGAGGTGAGGCGGAGGGGGAGAGCTCTGAGCAGCGCCGAGACGGGTGGCCTGGCCGCCGTGTCGGGCGCCGGCCTCCAAGGTCACCAGTGAATCGGTGAGGCGAGTGCTGCAGTAACCGTACCTTAAGAAAAGCGTCCCGAAGGTTTAGAGAGGGCAGGAGAGAAGGAAGGAGGAAGAAGAAGTGAAGAAGTTTACGCTGGTTTTGCTGGCGGGTCTTTTGGTTCTGGCCCTCACCGGCTCCGCTTTGGCCGTAGAGCCGATTAAGATCGGGCTCAACCTGGAGATGACCGGAGCCGTGGCGGCGTACGGCCAGATGGGCTATGAAGGGTTGCAGCTCATCCAGGAGCTGGTCAAGCCCGAGGTCCTGGGCCGGCCGGTGCAGCTGGTTCTGATGGACAACAAGTCCGACAAAGCCGAGGCCGCCATCGTGGCCGACCGGCTGATCGAGAAGGAGAAGGTGGTGGCCATCATCGGCACCATGACCTCCAGCGCGCTGCTTTCGGCCGGGGCCGAGGGAGAGAAGTACAAGGTGCCGATGATCGGGCCCAGCACCACCAACCCCCTGGTGACCCAGGGCAAGAAGTACGTCTTCCGGGCCTGCTTCATCGACCCCTTCCAGGGCAAGATCGCGGCCAAGTTCGCCTATGACCAGCTCAAGGCGCGCCGGGCGGCCATCCTGGTCGACGTGGCCCAGGATTACTGCGTAGGCTTGGGCAAGTTCTTCGAGGACGAGTTCAAGCGGCTGGGCGGCCGGGTAGTGGCCAAGCAGTTCATCAAGACGGGCGATCAGGACTTCAGCGCCCAGTTGACTGCCATTAAGAACGCGAACCCCGACATCCTCTACATTCCCAACTACTACACCGAGATCGCTCTGGCGGCCCGCCAGGCGCGGGCACTGGGGATCAAGGCCCCCATCCTCTCCGGGGACGGTGCTGATGCACCGGAGCTGGTGCAGATCGGCGGCGACGCGGTGGAGGGGCTGATGCACACCGCTTTCTGGCACGAGAAGGCGGCCATGACCCCTCTGGGCAAGAAGTACGTGGAAGCCTACCGCAAGAAGTACGGGAAGGAGCCCAACGCCTTCGGTGCCCTGGCGGCTGACTCGTACCTCATCATCCTGGACGCCATCAAGCGGGCCAAGTCTGCCGATCCTACGAAGATCCGCGACGCCATAGAGGCGACCAAGAACCTGGAGGTCGTCACTGGTACCGTGACGATCGAAAACGGCGACGCCATCAAGCCGGTGGTCATCCGCAAGGTGGTCAACGGAAAGTTCGAATACCTCGCGACCGTGAATCCGTAAGGCGCAACAGGAAGCGCGGACAGCACAGAGAAAAGACTAGGCAGAGGGCGGCCCGACCGCGGAGTCGGGGGGCCGCCCTCTCACCCCATCTGGGCAGAAGGTGACGGCATGACACTGGAGACTTTGGTCCAGCAATTAATGAACGGCATCTCCCTGGGCAGCCTTTACGCCTTGATCGCCATCGGGTACACCATGGTCTACGGCATTCTCCGCCTCATTAATTTCGCCCACGGCGACGTCTTCATGGTGGGCGCCTATACCGCCTTTTACCTGGTCTCATTCTTCTTATTGCCGTGGTGGGCCGTGGTGCCGCTGACGCTCCTGGCCGCGGCCCTGTTGGGGATGTTCATCGACCGGGTGGCCTACCGCCCCTTGCGCCAGGAGCCGCGCATCTCGGCCCTCATCACTGCCGTGGGGGTCTCTTTCTTTTTGGAGACTCTGGGCATCGTGGTCTTGGGCGCGCGGCCCAAGGGCTTCACCGAGTACATCCCCGGGCTCTTTGCCCGCGTCTACGACCTGGCGGGGATCAAGATCCCCGGGGTGGCGGTCTGGGTGCCCCTCCTCAGCCTGGCCTGTCTGGGCTTGCTGCTCTACATCATCTACAACACCAAGGTGGGCATGGCCATGCGGGCCGTGGCCACCGATATCGAGACCGTCCGCCTCATGGGGGTCAACGTAGACCGCATCATCAGCTATACCTTTGCCCTGGGATCGGCCCTGGCGGCGGCGGGCGGCATCATGTGGGCCTTCAAGTTTTGGCAGATCCAGCCCCTCATGGGGATCTACCCGGGCTGGAAGGCCTTCACGGCGGCGGTGGTGGGTGGCATTGGCAACATCACCGGGGCCATGCTCGGCGGTTTTATCATCGGGCTGGCCGAGATCATGGCGGTGGCCTTCTTCCCCGACTTCTCGGGCTACCGGGATGCCTTTGTGTTTGCCATCCTGATTGCGTTCTTACTGGTTAAACCCACGGGGATCCTGGGCGAATCCCTGAAGGAGAAGGTGTAAATGAGCCAGCGCACGCGGCAAATCCTGACCAGCGGTGTCCTTTTGGCCTGGGCGCTCTTTCTTTGGTGGGCTGAGCGCAACCTGGACGCCTATTATGTGCGAGTCCTGAATACGGCGGCCATCTACGTGGTGGCGGCGGTGAGCTATACCCTCATTAACGGGATTGCCGGCCAGTTCTCCCTGGGGCCTAACGGTTTTATGGCCCTGGGCGGTTATGTGGTGGCGCTCTTGATCCTCCCCCTGGCGCAAAAAGAGATGGGCTGGATTCTGGAGCCCTTGGCCTGGCCTTTTAACACCTTTTCCCTGCCTCCCCACCTCTTCCCCCTGGCGGTCCTGGCCGGGGGAATCGTGGCCGTGGCCGGAGGTTTCGTGGTCGGCTTTCCTTCTCTGCGCCTGCGGGGCGACTACCTGGCCATCGCCACCTTCGGCTTCGGCGAGATCATCTTCGTCCTGGCCAATAACCTGATCGGGCTGACCAACGGTGCCATGGGGATCAAGGGCATCCCCAACTATGCCACCCTTTGGTGGACCTGGGGCTGGGCCATCTTCACCATCTGGGTGGTGCGCAACTTGGCCCAGTCCAGCTTTGGACGGGCCATGAAGGCCATCCGGGAGGACGAGGTGGCGGCGGCAGCCATGGGCATCAACGTCTTCCGCCTCAAGCTCCTGGCCCTGGTGGTGAGCGCCTTCTTCGGCGGGGTGGCCGGGGGCCTTTTGGCGGCCCTGATCAGCACCGTCTCGCCCACCATCTTTACCTTCACCATGACCTTCAACCTCCTGGTGATCATCGTTCTGGGCGGCCTGGGCAGCACCACGGGCGCGGCGGTGACGGCGGTGCTCTTCACCGTGCTCCAGGAGCTGCTCCGCATCGTAGAGACGCCCATCCGGATCGGGCCGCTGCAGTTGCCGGGGGTTTCCGGCATGCGCATGGTGATCTTTTCGGTGCTCTTGGTGGCCTTGATGCTCTTTTACCGCCGCGGGCTCTTCGGGCGGAGCGAGTTCTCCTGGGAGTGGGTCCTGGGTAAATTCCGGCAGAGAGGGATGGCCAGTGCAAGCGACCAGTCGGGAAATCTTGAAGCTTGAGCGGGTAACCATGAACTTCGGCGGACTGACCGCCGTGAGCGATTTCTCTTTAGACCTCTTTCCGGGGGAGCTGGTGGGGCTCATCGGCCCCAACGGGGCGGGCAAGACCACCGTCTTCAACCTGATCACCGGCCAGTACACCCCTACCCGGGGAAGGATCTACTTTGAAGGGCGGGACATCACCGGCTGGCCGCCCCATCTGGTCACGGCGGCCGGCATTGCCCGGACGTTTCAGAACATCCGGCTCTTTGGCGGCCTGAGCGTCCTGGAAAACGTGCTGGTGGCCTACCACGTCCGGCTGCGGGCCACTTTTTGGGAGGCCATGTTCCAGCTGCCTCGCTACAACCGGGAAGAGCGCCGCATGCGCCAGGAGGGAATGGAGCTCCTGCGCCGGGTGGGGCTGGAGCGCCTGGCGGAGGCGGAGGCCGGCTCTCTCCCCTATGGCCAACAGCGGCAGCTGGAGATCGCCCGCGCCCTGGCCACGGGGCCGCGCCTGCTCCTTTTGGATGAGCCGGCGGCCGGGATGAACCCGGAGGAGACGCGGCGCTTGATGGACTTCATCCAGCACATCCGCCGGGAGTTTAACCTGACCATCCTGCTCATCGAGCACGACATGCAATTGGTCATGGGAATCTGTGAGCGCATCCGGGTGCTGGATTACGGGGTTTCCATCGCCGAGGGCCCGCCAGAGGCGATCCAAAAGGACCCGCGGGTCATCGCAGCTTATTTGGGAGAGGCAGAGGAAGAAGATGTTGTCGGTTAAGGAGCTGCACGTCTACTACGAGGCATTCACGCTCTCGGGCATCTCCTTGGAGGTCCCGCAGGGCAAGATCGTAACCCTCATCGGCGCCAACGGGGCGGGCAAGAGCACCACTCTGCGGGCCATCGTGGGGCTGGTCCGCCCGCGCAGCGGGTCCATTAAGCTGGGCGGCCAGGAGGTGGCGGGGCGACCCACCCACTGGCTGATCCAGCAGGGCATCACCATGGTGCCGGAGGGGCGGCGGATCTTCCCCAACCTGACCGTCCAGGAGAACCTGGAGATCGGGGCCTATTATCGCACCGACCGGGCGGGGATTGAACGGGATCTGGCCTGGGTCTACAGCCTCTTCCCGCGCCTGCAGGAGAGGCGGAGGCAAAAGGGGGGTACCCTCTCCGGCGGCGAACAGCAGATGTTGGCCATCGGCCGCGCCCTGATGTCCCGGCCGCGCCTCCTGGCCTTGGATGAGCCCTCTTTGGGGCTGGCGCCTTTGCTGGTGAAGGAGGTCTTCCGCGTCTTGCGCGAGATCAACGACCAGGGCACGACCATTCTCTTGGTCGAGCAGAACGCCCGGGCTGCCCTACAGCTGGCCGATTACGGGTACGTCATGGAGACCGGGCAAATCGTCCTGGAGGGCACGGGCCGCGACCTCTTGGGGAACGAGAGGGTGCGGCGGGCTTACCTGGGGGAGTGAGCCCGAAACATTTTAAAATGGTTAATTCGGGCACCGTTCTAGCGAGCTTGCCACGATGGGGGGTAAGAGGAATGGGGATCGTGCGGGCTCATCTGCTCATTTCCGGAATGGTGCAAGGGGTAGGATTCCGCGCTCACGCCCAGCGCCAGGCGGAGCTCCTGGGGGTGCGGGGCTGGGTGCGCAATTTGGCCGACGGGCGGGTCGAGGCGGCCGCCGAAGGTACGCAGGAGGCGGTGGAAGCCTTTATCGCCTGGTGCCGCCGCGGCCCGGCCATGGCTCGGGTCGACGGGGTCAAAGTAGAGTGGGAGTTGCCGCAGGGCGCGACCAGGTTTGAAGTCCTGGCGACCCGGTAAAAAGAGAGCAAAAACGCCAGCGCTTACCCTGTATACTCGCTCGGCAGAAACCATACCCTGTGGTGGAGGGAGCGAGCAGATGCTGCAGGTACTGCGCCGGGGAAAACAGCTGGCGGATTATCGCGGCTTGGTGCGCGAGGAGCTTTTAGAGGAGATTCGGGCTCTAGGCAGGGAGCTGACCGGGGTGCGGGTGCTGGAGCTCAACGCCGGCCTGCGGGGGGGGGTGGCGGAGATGCTCCTCTCCCTGGTGCCGCTCCTGCGCGACGTGGGCGTACAGGCAGACTGGGGGGTCCTCCCCGGGGATGAGGAGTTCTTTCAGGTCACCAAGTCCTTTCACAACGCGCTGCAGGGGCGGGAGTACAGCTTAACCGCCCGGGACCGGCGCATTTACCTGCAGACCAACCGGCGCCTGGCCAAACGATTGCCCTCTGGCTACGAGGTGGTGATCGTCCACGACCCGCAGCCTGCCGCGGTGCGCCACTTAGCGGGGCCGCGCCGGGCGCGCTGGATCTGGCGGTGCCACATCGACACTTCGCGCCCCGAGCCGTCCGTGTGGGAGTTCCTGCGCCCGTTGATCGAAGAGTACGACGCGGCTATCTTTACCCTGCCTTCCTACGTGCCGAGCGGCCTGGCGGGACCCGCCCTCTTCTTCATCCCTCCGGCCATCGACCCCTTGAGCGCTAAGAACCGGCCCTTGCCTTCTGAGATCTGCCGCCAGCTCGTGGGCGAGTTCGGCCTGGACCCGGACCGCCCCTTCCTGCTCCAGGTGTCGCGCTTTGACCCCTGGAAGGATCCCTTGGGGGTAATCCGGGCCTACCGCCAAGTGAAAAAGCAGCGCCCGGAGGTGCAGCTGGCCCTGGTGGGCTCTATGGCCTACGATGACCCGGAGGCCTGGGGCCTCTACCAAGAAGTGCGGCGCGAGGCAGAACGCGACCCGGACCTCTATGTGCTCTCTAACTTGGAAGGGGTGGGGACTCTGGAGGTCAACGCGTTTCAGCGCACCTGTACCGTGGCGATCCAAAAGTCCCTGCGCGAGGGCTTTGGGCTCACCGTCTCAGAAGCGCTTTGGAAAGGCAAGCCTGTAGTGGCTGGCCGCACGGGCGGAATCCCGGCCCAGGTGGAGGATGGCGTGCACGGCTTTTTGGTGGAGAGCGTGGAGGAGTGCAGCACGCGCCTGCTGGAGCTACTCGCCTCGCCGGACGAGGCCGCGGCCATGGGTGCCCGGGGGCATGAGCGCGTGCGTGAGCATTTTCTCCTCCCGCGGCTGCTGCGAGATGAATTAAGAGCTATTAAGGCTGTGCTCACAGAAAGCTAGTCCTATTTTCATAGTTTCTCAATTTAGGGAAGGAAATCACCTCCTTTATCGTGTAATCTTTAGAGAAAGGGCCGAGAAAGGAGGGGATTTCCGTGCGCGTGGCTATTCTACATTGGGCCTTTCCTCCCGTCGTGGGGGGCGTGGAGACGCACCTGGCTTTGCTCTGTCCGCGCCTGGCTGCGGCCGGTTGGGAGGTTCACCTCTTGACCGGTGCGGTGCCGGAGCGGCCCGAGGTGGAAGAGTGGCGGGGCGTAAGGATCAGGCGGAGCCCTCTTCTCCAGCTGAATCTTCTCTCCCCTGCGGAAATAGCCAGGCAAAGGGAGTCCATCTGCTCTTTGGTGGCCGGATTTCTGGCCGAGGTCCGGCCTCACCTGGTGCACTGCCACAACTTTCACTATTTCAGCCCCGTGCACGCTCGGGCGGTACTGGATTATTGCTCCACTGCCGGGATCCCCGCGCTCCTCACGGCGCACAACGTCTGGAGCGACGGCCTGTGGCGGGAGATGAGCGAGCTGGCGGGGCGCTGGCAGGCGGTGATCGCCGTCAGCCATTACATTCGGGCCGAGCTGATCCGCTCCGGATATCCCGCGCACCGCATCCGGGTGATCTACCACGGGACCGATGTGGAGCGCTTTGCGGAGGCGGGGCGGGAGGAGGAAGGTGCGAGCGCGTTTTTCCCTGAACTCCCGCCTGGGCGGAGGGTGATCTTTCACCCCGCCCGACTTAGCCTGGACAAGGGCTGCGACCTGGCTGTGCGGGCCTTGGCCTTGATCCGGAGGGAGGTGCCCGCAGCCGTTCTGCTCTTGGCCGGTACAGGTTCCATTGTGGACTGGGAGGGCAGACAGAAGCAAGATCTGGAAGTGATCCGGCGGCTGGTGGAAGAGCTTGACCTGGAGCGGCACGTGCTGATCCGCCACTTCAGTTGGGAAGAGATGCCCCGGGTGTACCGGCGAGCGGAGGTCTGCGTTTACCCTTCCCGCTTTGAAGAGCCCTTTGGTTTGGCGGTGATCGAGGCCATGGCGGCCGGTAAACCTATCGTGGCCAGTCGGGCCGGGGGCATGCCGGAGCTGATTCAGCCCGGCCGCACGGGGTACTTGGTGGCGCGCGAGGACAGCCGGCACCTGGCGGAGGTGTGCCTTGCGCTGCTGCAGAACCCTCGGCTGGCCCGGCAAATAGGAGAGGCGGGGCAGTGCGAGGCCAGGCGCCGCTTTACCGTGGAGCGCATGGTGGCGGAGACGGAGGGACTTTACCGACAGCTGGTGACAGCGGAGAGGAAGGAGGCCGTCTTATGAAAGGTAGGCTGATCTTGGTCTCCAACCGCGGTCCGTACGTCTTTCTGGAATCGGCTGCCGGTGAGGAGATGGTCCGCTCGGTCGGGGGGCTGGTGGCGGCCTTGGAACCGCTGATGGAGGCCAACGGCGGGGTATGGGTGGCCTGGGGCGGGCGCCGCGGCCACGCTTCCCCTGCTCCAAGCCGGCGGAGGAAAGTGGCCTCTGCGGAGGGCGGTTCACACTACGTCTTGCGGGAGACCGTCCTGACGGAAGAGGAGCTGCGCTGCTACTACTATGGCTTTGCCAACAGCGCCCTCTGGCCTCTGTGCCACTACTTTGTCGGCCGCTGCCAGTTTGAGCAGGAACACTGGGACAATTACGTGCGGGTGAATGCCAAATTCGCCGCCTCGGCTCAGGCGGAGCTCAGCCAGGGCGACCTCATCTGGATTCACGATTACCACCTGGCCCTGGTGCCCGAGCTGCTCCGCCGCGCCCACCCCGAGCTGCGCATTGCCTTCTTCTGGCACATTCCCTTCCCCCAGGTGGACGTCCTGGCCGTGCTGCCTTGGGCGCGGGAGGTTTTGGCCGGCCTTTTAGGCTCGGACGTGCTCGGCTTCCACCTGCGGGAGTACGGGGAGAACTTTCTCACCTGCGCGGAGAAGCTCCTGGGGGCGGAGGTGGACCGGGAGAGAATGTGCGCCTCCTGGCGCGGGAGGACCGTGCGCGTGCGGGCCGCTCCCATCGGCGTAGACTATCAAGCTTTTCAGCGGCTGGCCCGCCGTCCGAGGGTACAAGCCCGCGCCGCTGAGATCCGCCGCCAGCTCGGTACTCCCTTGGTGGCTTTGAGCGCAGACCGGCTGGACTATACCAAGGGCATCCTGGAGCGGATCTTGGCCCTGGAGATTTTGCTGGAGCGGTATCCGGAGTACAGAGGGCGCCTGACCTTCGTCCAGGTGGCGGCGCCCAGCCGCACGGCCCTGGCCGAGTACCAAAAGATGCGGCGCCAGATCGAAGAAGCGGTGGGGCGCGTCAACGGCCGCTTCGGCAGCGACGACTACACTCCGGTGCGCTACTATTACCGCTCTCTGGGGCGGGAGGAGCTGGCGGCTTATTACCAAGCGGCCGACGTGGCTGTGATTACGCCGCTGCGGGACGGCCTGAACCTGGTGGCCAAGGAATACGTGGCGGCGCGGCTGGACGACGAGGGGGTCCTGGTGCTCAGCCGTTTTGCCGGGGCGGCCAGCCAGCTCTCCGGGGCCATCCTGGTCAATCCGTACAACCCCTTGGAGACGGCGGAGAAGTGGGCCGAGGCCTGCGCGCTGCCGCCGGAGGAGCGGCGGGCCAGAATGGCGGCGCTGCGGGAGAACGTGCGCCGCTATGACCTCCAGTGGTGGTTGGAGGAGTTCTGGAAGGCGATGGCGGAGGGCGGCGCTCCGGCTGACGAGGAGGAGGAAGCGCTGCCGGGGCGGTGCTGTGGCGAGGAGGAAGCGGCTGACCGGGCGACCGGCGGAAGTTGTTAGCGGACGAGATGGGGGAGGGGCTTGAGCAGAGCGGTCCGCATGAGGAGCAGCGGGCGGAGGGCGGAAGAAGAGGTCTTGTCCGCCCTGGTGCGGGAAGCGGAAAGAGCCCTGGCCAGGGGAAAGGGGGTGGCTTTGCTCTTGGACTACGACGGGACTCTAGTCCCCCTGGCGCCCCTGCCCTCCCTGGCCCGGCCGACCCGGGGGCTCCTCTCCCTTTTAGCCCGGTTGGCGGCCTCGCCGCGGCTGCACCTGGCTGTGGTAAGCGGGCGACGAACGGCGGAGCTGCGCCGGCTCCTGCCGGTACCGGGGCTGTGGCTGGCCGGAGAGCACGGCGCCGAAGTTTGGGGCCCGCCATCCTCTGACTCCGGGCCTGCGCGCTTAGCTGCGGAGGGCGCAGAGGAGCGGGGGGCGTTGGAGGCGGCGGCGCTGGTTCTAGCGCGGCTCGCGGGATTGGCGCACCCTCCGCCGGTAAGAGAGGACCGTCAGACC
>JASBVW010000309.1 GCA_029961005.1 Bacillota bacterium | reverse complement strand
CCCCCGTACATCCCGCCCAAAAGCTCCACCACCCGTTCGCGCACCTTGACCAGGTCCACCCCCAGGCTGCGCAGCACCTGAGCGGCGATCCCCTCCTTCTCGCGCAACAGCCCCAGGAGAAGATGCTCCGTGCCCACGTAGTTGTGGCCCAGCTGCCTGGCTTCATCGATGGCCAGCTCGATCACCCGCTTAGCCCGCGGGGTCAAGGTGACCTTGCCCATGGGCGGCTGGATTTCCACCCGCCCCATCATCTTTTCTACTTCCTCTTGGATGGCCTCCAAGGTCAGGCCCAGGCTCTGCAAGGCGCGGGCCGCCACCCCATCGCCCTCCCGAATCAAACCCAAAAGGATGTGTTCCGTGCCTACCGCACTGTGCCCCAATCGCCGGGCCTCTTCCTGAGAAAGCAGGATGACCCTCTCCGCCCTTTCCGTAAAGCGACCGTACATGTTCTCACCCCATTACCGTCGTAATAGCCTTTGGTCAGGTGCTCGCGCCGGCCAAACACTCTCTCAGCAAGGCGGCGCGGTGGATATCGCGCTCTTCGGGCTCCAGCTCTCGGCCCATGATCTTCTGCAAGACGGACGGCCGAATGGCCACCATTAATTCATTCACTGCCTTCAAGCTTAACCCTTTCACTAGCCCGAGGACCACGCCCAGGCGCAGCTCGGAGAGGAGCTGAATGGCCTCGGAAGCGGTCATCTGTCGGGCATTGGCCAAAAGCCCAAAAGCGCGGCCGATGCGGTCTTCCAGCTTCAGGCGGGCCTGCTCCTGTACCGCCCTGCGGGCTTCCCTCTCCTGCTGAACGATCTGTTTGGCCACCGCCGTGAGGTGCTGCACAATCTCTTCTTCAGTATGCCCGAGAGTCAGCTGGTTTGAGATTTGAAAGATGTTTCCTGCCGCCTCGCTTCCCTCGCCGAAAAGGCCCCGGACCGCCAGGCCCAACTGCCCGCTGGCTGCCACCAGGCGCCGCACCTGATCGGTCATGGCCAACCCGGGCAGGTGCAGCATCACCGAGGCCCGCAGACCCGTCCCTACGTTGGTGGGACAGGCCGTCAGGTAGCCCCTCTTCTCAGAAAAAGCTATCTCCAGGCGGCTTTCGTAGAAGTCGTCCAGCCGGTTGGCCGTCTCCCAGGCGCTCTCCAGGTTGAGGCCGGCGCGAATGCTCTGAATGCGCAGGTGATCTTCCTCATTGACCATGATGCTGACCGTCTCGTCTTCGGTGAGGATAACCCCCTTGTAACGCACATCAGACGCTTCCTCCGGGCTGATCAGGTGTTTTTCGACCAAGACCGAACGCTCCAAAGGGGGAGTCTCGGCCAAGGAGAGGAAGTGCAGCTCGCCCAGACCCTCCAACGCCGCGTTCTCCGTAGCCTGCCGGATGGCATTAAAAGCGCGCTTCAGGTATTCTTCCTGCGCCAGGCGGGGAAAAGGGAGTTCCACCAGGTTGCGGGCGAGGCGTATCCTGCTGCTGAGCACAGCATCGCCCTCCGGCCCTTCCTCCTTCATCCACGAACTGAGATGGCGCTCCACTACCTCTTTGACTCCCATTTGACCTCTCCCTACCTTTCACCCTCTGACCCTCACCTGGGGGGCGTAGTAGTAGGATGTTCCTTCTTTTCCTCTTGCTCCTTCTGCGCCTCTTTCTGCCGCCGCTGTTCTTCCAAGGCTCTAATCTGGTCGCGAATGGCAGCCGCCCGCTCGTACTCCTCCCGCTCCACCGCCAGTTGCAACTGGGACCGCAGGCGCCCGATCTGCCGATCCAATTCGCCGGCGCCGCCGATCCGCACCGGCACCTTCCCCGTGTGTTCGGTGGAACCTTGAATCCGCCTTAGTACCTGGTCCAAATGGCGATCGAAGGCTTTATAGCACTCGGAGCACCCGAAGAGGCCGGTACTGCGGAAGTTCTCGTAG
>JASBVW010000308.1 GCA_029961005.1 Bacillota bacterium | reverse complement strand
TACCCTTCCACCCCTGTAATCTGGCCGGCAAAAAACACCTCCGGGTGTTGGCGGAGGGAATAGGCGGGAGTCAGCAGGCGGTGCGAATTGATGTAGGTGTTGCGGTGCATGACCCCGAAGCGCAAGAACTCAGCCCGCGCCAGGGCGGGAATCAAACGAAAGACCCGCTCCTGCTCCCCCCATTTCAGCCTGGTCTGAAAACCCACCAGGTTGAAGATGGTCCCCGGCGCATCTTCCCGCCGCAATTGCACCACTGCATAGGGCCTCTCCCCGGTGCGGGGGTCGCGGAGCCCCACCGGCTTCAGCGGCCCGTAGCGCAAGGTTTCCCGCCCTCGCCGGGCGATCTCCTCTACCGGCAGGCACCCCTCGAAGAAGATCCCGCGGTCGTGCTCTGCCAGCGGGACCACCTCCGCCGCCACCAAAGCCTCCCAAAAGCGACTATACTCCTCCTCCGTCAGGGGGCAGTTCAAGTAATCTCCCGCCTCGGCCTCTGCCTCCTCTTCCGCCGTTTGCTCTCGCCCGTACCGACTACCCCAAAAAGCCCGCCGGTAGTCGATGCTGGCGCCGTCGACAATAGGCGCCACGGCGTCGTAAAAATAGAGGTACTCCTCCCCCGTCCACCGGCGGATCTCCTCCGCCAAGGCGGGAGAGGTCAAGGGCCCAGAGGCGACCACCACCACCCCGGGGCGGGGGATCTCCTTAACCTCTCCCCGCCGAAGGGAGATGAGGGGCTCCCCCTCAATCGCTTCGGTCACCGCCCGGGAGAAGAGGTGGCGGTCCACCGCCAAGGCCTTCCCCGCTGGGATGCGGGTGCCATCGGCGCAGCGCATGATCAAGGACCCCAAGCGGCGCAGCTCCTCTTTGAGCAATCCCACTCCGTTCTCCAAGGCGTCGGAGCGCAAGGAGTTGCTGCAGACCAACTCCGCCAGGTCCCCGGTGCGGTGGACCGGCGTCATAACCAAGGGGCGCATCTCCCATAGCTCTACCGGGACTCCCTGGCGGGCGATCTGCCAGGCCGCCTCCGCTCCGGCCAACCCTCCACCGATGACCGTTACCTTCACTGGACCTGCGCCTCCTGAGCCGTGCGGCGATAGTCGCATTCTTCGTTGGCGCAGGTGTATTCAGGGGCCCGGCCCCGCCGGCGCCTGACCACCAGAAAACTGCCGCAACGCGGGCACTTTTCAGAGACCGGTTCCAGCCAGGTAGTAAACCCGCAGGCCGGGTAGTTGCTGCAGCCGTAAAACACCCGACCGCGCTTGGAGCGGCGCTCCACGATCTCGCCGCCGCAGCGCGGGCAGAGGGCCCCCGTGGATTTGAGCAAAGGCTTGGTGTAGCGGCATTCGGGAAAGCCCGGGCAAGCCAAAAACTCCCCAAAACGCCCCCGCTTGATCACCAGGCGCCGCCCGCAGGCCGGGCACAGCTCGTCCGTCTCTTGCGGCGGGAGGGAGATCTTGCCTATCTTTTGTTGAGCGTGCCGCAGGGCCTCTTGGAAAGGCCCATAAAACTCCCGCAGAATCTGGACCCAATCCGCTTTGCCCTCTTCGATGGCGTCCAGTTTGTTCTCCAGCTCCGCGGTAAAGTCCACGTCCACCACCCGGGGAAAGTATTCCCGGAGAAGGTCGGTCACCACAAAGCCGAGCTCAGTGGGTACGAAGTGGCGGTCCTTCATCTCCACGTAGCCGCGCTGCCGGATCGTCTCGATGATGGGCGCGTAAGTGCTGGGCCTCCCGATGCCCAACTCTTCCATGGTCTTGATCAGCGCAGCCTCGGTATACCGGGGGGGCGGCTGAGTGAAATGCTGCTCCGGCCGCACCTCCACCAGCTTCAGCTCCTGTCCTTCTTCCAGTTCCGGGAGGCGACCCTTCCCTTCTTCCTGTGCCTCTTCCTGCGCCTCGCTGTAAACCCGCAGAAAGCCCGGGAATTT
>JASBVW010000307.1 GCA_029961005.1 Bacillota bacterium | reverse complement strand
AGAGGCGGCGCCGGCGCACCTCCTCCAGCACCGCTCGCATAACCTCAGGACTGGCCGTAGCCCGGGAGCCCATGTGGTTGTTGATGCCGTCCGCCTGCGGCACGGCCAAAAGGCCCAGGCGCACCAGCCGTCGGATCTCTTCCTCCGACATCCCGACGCGGATCGTCTCCCGGGAAAGCCGCCAAGCCGAATTTTTAGGCTCCATGGGCAGGTGCAGGAGTACCTCCCACCCCCGGGCGGCCCCGGCCTCCGCCTGGGCGCGGGAGGCGGGCTGATATGGAATGACGGCCATGGTCAGGGGGATGGGTAGGGCCAAGAGGCGCTCCGCGCCGCGGCCGGGCAATCCCCAGTCGTCTATGACCAGAGCCACCCTGGCCCCGGCCAGCTCAAAGTCCGGATCACCCCGGGGAATGGGCCGGGCCAGAATGAGCTCTTCCACCGGGAGGCGCAACTCCTCTCCGCGAATGGAGGCCACCAGCCCCACCTCCAGCCGCACCTCAGCCCAGCGCAGTCCGCTCTCCGCGCCGGCCTCCCTCCCGGTCGGGGAGGCGCTGCGCACCGCCAGGACCTCTCCCCCCGCCCGGCGGGCGGCGGCCGCGATGGACTTCCACTGGGCTAAAAGGGCGGCCCGGCTGCCCCGCACCTCCACCCGGCGCGGCGCCGCCCGCCGCCAGCGCACCGCTTTGGGCATAGCCTTATAGTACCAGCTCTCCCCCCGGCCACCCAGGGAGGAGAGGGGCCTCTCCTCCACCACCAGGCGGGGAGCCTCCTCCCTCGCCGCCGGGGGTAAGGCCCTTTCCACCGCCGCCCGGACCGCCGCGGCGGCCCCGTCCAGATCGAAGACCAAAAGGCGACCTTCGCGGTAGACCCGGTACCCGACCCCTTCAGCCAAAGGCAGGCGCTGCGGCAGCCGCTCCTCCCGCCACAGCCCCTGCCCCCACCAGATCAGAAGCGCCCCCAAGCCCATGACGGCCAGCGCCGCCGCGCCGAGCCAGGGCTCTCCAACCCTGCGAGGACCCAGCACGCCGTTCTGCATCTCAACTCGCCTTTCTGAGCTCCCGGCGCTCCGCCTGCTCCGCCAACCGCTCCTTCAGAAGCTGCACGGCCCGCTCCAGCTGATAATCCCGCCCCGCCTCCGCCCCGGCGGCCTTCGGCGCCGGGTTCTGCTCGGGTCCCGCCTGCTCCTGCTCCTTCCCGGCCGCGCCCTCTTCCCTGCGCTTGATCTTCTCCAGCTCCCGGGCCATCTCGTCGTCCCCCGGGTTCTTCACCACCACGTCAGGGGTGATGCCCTCCAGGGCAATGGAGTGCCCCCCCGCGGTGAACCACTTCTGCGTAGTCAAGGAGAGGGCGGACCCGTCGTGCAGCGGGATAATGGTCTGCACCAGCCCCTTGCCAAAGGTCTTGGTCCCCACCAAGAGCGCCCTCTTGTGGTCCTTGAGCGCCCCGGCCAAGATCTCCGAGGCACTGGCGCTCCCCTGGTTGACCAACACCACCATAGGTAGGTCGGGGTGGCTGGCCCGGCCAGAGGCGTAAAAACTCTGCCGCTCCCGCTGGTTGCGGCCGGAGACGTAGAGGATGGGGCCCTCCTGGATGAAGCGCTGGGCGATCTCCACCGCGATGTTCATCAGCCCGCCCGGGTTGTAGCGCAAGTCCAGGATCAGGCCGGCCATGCGCTGGCGGTCCAATTCAGCCAGAGCCCGGTCCAGGTCTTGGACCGAGGTCTCGCTGAACCCGGCCAGCTTGATGTAGCCGATGCGATCCGGGAGCATCTTGGCCTCCACCCGCGGCACCTTGATGATTTCCCTCACCAGCTGCACCTCATACTCGCGCCCGGTACCGCCCCGGCGCAACCGCAGTTGCACCGCCGTCCCTTTGGGCCCCCGCATCAGCGTCACGGCTTCATCCACCGACATCTCCTCGGTGGAGCGCCC
>JASBVW010000306.1 GCA_029961005.1 Bacillota bacterium | reverse complement strand
AAAAGAAGCGTAATTACCTCTGCCAGGACGTAATCACTGGTATAGAGCAACGCACCTTGAGCGCGGAGCTCCCGGTAAAACTGGCTCACTACGCGGTGGCGCGGATCCTTCCTTTGCCCCAGCGCTACCCAGCCCCAGGTGTCGATAAAAACCGGCTCCGGTCTCAGCCCGGGCATTATCTGGCACCCTTTCCGTAGAGTTCGTCCTCAATCTCCCGGGCAGAAAGCGGCTCTCCAGAGAGGGAGCCGATCACCCCCAGCAGAGGATCCTCCCCCGGCTCGCGCGGCGCAAGATGCGCCTTCTCCAACGGATAGGCCTCTCCGGACTGATCATATAGAAGTTGAGCCTCCGCCAGGAATTTTCTCAGGTCCTGGACCTTGACCCGGGCCACGCCCTCCGCCAGCTTATAGATGGGCAGCCTTCCCTCCTTCGCCCACCTGTAGATCGTCGACCGCGCCACGCCCAGGTATTCCGCCGCCTCCTGGACCGTTATCCACTCGCGCTCCATCTCTCTGCGCCCCTTCCGCTGACCGGTTAATTTTTGTCTATATTGTAGCATGGTGTCATCAGAGTTGCCAAGAGTTTGCGCGGCTCAAATCAACGCGCCTGGGGCGGCCGGGGCCCCCAGAACTGGTAGTAGTGGCATTCGATCCTGCCATTGTAGAGCTTGCGCTTCCGGTCGGCCCGGCGCCCGAAGAGGCGCTCAAAATCCGGATGAGGGGTGAGGACGCCGGCGGACCAGGTTTCCAGCCGGCGGAAGACCTCTCCCAGCTCCCGATAGAGCCTCTCCACCTCCCGCTCTTCTCCCAGCCGCTGGCCGTAGGGCGGATTGGTAATGAGATAGCCGTACTCAAACCGGGAAGAGACGCGGCTGACGGGGAGCCGCTGGAAAAAGACCTCTCCCTCCAAGCCCGCCTCGCGGGCGTGCAGCCGCGCCAGGTCCAGGGCCGCCGGGTCAATATCGGAGCCGTAGACCCGGAGCTTGAGGTCGCGCCTGGCCAGGTCCCGGGCCTCCGCCCTGGCTTCCGCCCACAGGCGCGGGGGCAGGTTGGGCCAGGCCTCCGCCGCAAAACCCCGGTTCAGCCCTGGGGCGATGTTCTTCCCCAGGAGGGCCGCTTCAATGGGAATGGTTCCCGTGCCGCAGAGAGGGTCCAGCAAAGCCCGGTCCGGTTGCCATCGGCTTAAGAGAACCAGAGCCGCCGCCAGGGTCTCCTTCAAGGGAGCCGGCCCTACCAGCCGGCGGTACCCCCGTTTGTGCAACCCCGGACCGGTGGTATCGATGGTCAGGGTGGCCACGTCCTTGCGCAGGGCCACCTCCACCGCGTACAGTGGCCCCGTCTCCGGAAACCACCTCCGCCTGTACCTCTCCTTCAACTTCTCCACGATGGCCTTCTTGACGATGGCCTGACAGTCGGGGACGCTGAAAAGCTGCGAACCCACCGACCTGCCGCGCACCGGAAACGCCGCATCCGCTGGCAGCCAATCGGCCCAGGGCAGCCCTCTGGTCCCGGCGAAGAGCTCGTCGAAGGTCCGGGCCGAGAATGAACCCACCTTGATCAGGACCCGGTCCGCCGTCCGGAGCCACAAATTGGCGCGGCAGACGGCTGCTTCATCAGCCCGGAAAGTAACCTGCCCGTTATCCACCGCCAGGTCCCGATAGCCCAGCTGTCGCAATTCCGCGGCTACCAGAGCCTCCAGGCCGAAGGCCGCCGTGGCGATGAGTTCAAGTTCCAACTTAAGACCTGCCCTCCTGCTCCCTCGACTAAAAGAGCCACCGGCGGTCAACGCCCACCGCCCCTCTTTACGCCTGTACCAAGTCAGCGAAAGCAAACCCCTCCCGCTGAACCACCCGACCGCGGCGGACCGCCACCGGCTGCCGAAACACCGGGCCGTCGTAGACGAACGTATGAAATTCTCCGTTTTCGCCGCACGGGTCGAC
>JASBVW010000305.1 GCA_029961005.1 Bacillota bacterium | reverse complement strand
CCGGAAAGACGTAGACGGAAGGGAAGACCTCCCGCACCGTCCTGTAAAAGGAGCGGAAAAGGTGGCTGCGCGGCCCCGCCAGGGCCCCGATGAGGTTCACCGCCAGCACGCCATTGGGAGCCAGGTGCGCCCGGGCGCTCTCTAAAAACTCGCGGGTGGCCAGGTGGAAAGGAATGGCGTCGGCGTAGTAGGCGTCCAGCATGATCAGGTCGTACCGTTCCTCCGACTTCAGGCCGTCTACGAAGCGCCGCCCGTCCTCCACCACCACCCGGAGCCGCTCGTCCTCCGGCAGGGCGAAGTAGCGCCGGGCCACCTCCTCCACCGCCGGGTCCAGCTCCACCACGTCCAGCCGCACCTGGGGGTAATCCCGGAGAAACCGCTTGGGCACCGAGCCGCCGCCCAGGCCGATCAGGAGCGCCCGCCTGATCTCGGGCTGGAGGACAAAGGCCAGGTGGTAGTAGTCCGTGTACTCAAAGCGCGTCCGCACGGGGTCGTCCAGGTACATCCCGGACTGCCAGGAGTGGTCGAAGAGGAGGTAGCGGGAATCTTCGTCCTCCGCCACCCGCAAATAATGGTAGAGGGTGCTGCGCTCGTAGATCACCCGCAGCCCGGATTCAAGCCCGGCCGGCCTGGTACCCGCCCCGGGCAGCCGGGGGGCCGGCCACCCCAAGCCCTCCCCGCCCGCCGCCGGCCACAGCAAGGCCAGGGCCAGAGCCGCCAGGCCCACCCCCAAGGAGAAGCGCCCCGGGGAGGGGGACGCGGCGGTGCGCCCTGATCCTGCTAAGCCCGCCGCGGCGGTGACGCGCCCGGTCCCCGCCGTAGCGGGGCGGGCAGCGGCCTGCCCATCGGGGCGCCCCTCTGCCGGGGCGGAGTGGCCCCCCGGCAGAGGCAAAAAGGCTAAAGCGGCGCTCAGGACCAGAGAGGCCCCCAGGGCATGGGTCAGGGGAGCCAGGGGGAAGGCCGGGATGAGGAAGAAGGCGGTGCCCAGCGTCCCGGCAATGCTCCCCGCCGTGGAAAGAGCGTACAGGTAGCCGGAGGCGCGCCCCGCCGCCTCTACTTCCTCCACCGCCAGGCGGACCGCCCACGGCGAGAGCATCCCCAGCAGCAAGGCCGGCGGCGCAAAGAGGACCAGGGCCGCCAGGAGAGATCCCTCCCGGGCCCCCAGGCCCCAGTTGACGATGGCCGGCAGGAGCAGCCGCGCCGCCCAGGGGAGGAGCCAGGTGAGTAAACCGGCGCTCCCCAGAATAGCCGCCAGCCCGTCCAGGCGCGGGAAGCGATCCGCCAAGCGACCGCCCAGGGTGTAACCGACGCTGAGCGCCCCCAGGATGACCCCGATCAGGCTGGCCCAGACGAAGATGGAGTTGCCGAGCTGCGGCGCCAAAAAGCGGCTGCCCAGCATCTCGATGGCCATCAGAGCCGCCCCGCCGTAAAAGACGTAAAAGTACACCAAAAGCATGGCCTGTCCCCCTTTAGGCCGCACCAGCAGCCCCATTTCTGCCCAGCTGCGTTGAAACCTGGCTTCTCTGGCTCGCTTCTGATATAATTGAAGGTGCCATGTGGCCGTTGCCGCCTTTTCTTTATAAATTTTTCTGGGATACCGACCCCTCCCGCCTGGACGCCCGGCGGGACCGCTCCTTTATCCTGGAGCGGCTCCTGGAGCTGGGCGATGACGAGGCCGTGCACTGGCTCCTCTCTACCTACCCGCGGGAGGAGATCGAGGAGGTGGTGCGCTACAGCCGCCGCCTTTCCCGCAAGACGGCCAACTTCTGGGCCCTCAGGTACGGGCTGCCGCAGGAGGAGATCCGATGTTTGCGCACGCCCTCTCCCCCGAAGGAAGAGCCGTTTTAAGGCGCCTGAGCGCCGCTGGAGCCCTCGCCGGTTTCTACCTGGCCGGAGGCACCGGTGTTCCCCTTCAACTGGGCCAGCGCCTCTCCTTCGACCTCGATTTTTT
>JASBVW010000304.1 GCA_029961005.1 Bacillota bacterium | reverse complement strand
CTTCTCCACCACGTCCCGGACGATGTCGATGGTCCCGTAGACGGCCCGGCCAATCCGGCAGGTCAGGCCGATGATCTCCTGCTGGCTGTTGCGAATAGCCGAGATGCGGTGCAGAGTCCTCTCTATACCGGCCCGGTTGTCCTGGCCGAACTTCCCCACCCTTTTGACCACGTATTCCAAATCCTCGCGGGTTACCGGCTGATCGTCCAGGTAGACAAACCGCTGAGGGAACCGGGCCTCCGGCAGGCGCCCCAGGTCCAGCACGATCTCGATGAGGGTATCGGGGCTCTCCAAGGCCTCCACCGCCTCCCGCACCCGGGGAGGCAAAGCTTCTAGCAGTTGCTCGAGGTTATCCGTTACCCTCCGCTGTGTCAAGAGATCACCCGCTTTACCGTCACTCGCTTGTCCTTTGCTGCTCGGCATTTCACCACTAATTATACCATATCCAGCTCGGCGCAGATTATAGTCCCCGCCTCTCCCGCCGCGCTCCCCGTCAAGTGCAGCCCCTGTTCCCGCGCCCACAGGAGGTAAGAGATCATTTCCCGGGAAATGACCTCGCCGGGGCAGAGGACGGGCACGCCGGGCGGATAGACGGAGATCACTTCGCCGCAGATGCGGCCGGCAGCTTCGGCCAAAGGCAGCAGCCGCATCGGCGCCAGCGCAGCCTCCCGCGGGGTCACGGCTAAAACCGGACTCGGAGGCTCTACCCACTTCCGGTGGGCGCCGCCGGTGCCTTTCTGCTCTTTAAACGCTTCCGCCAACCGGCGCAGCCCCTGCACCAGCCTGTCTACCGTGCGCCGGTCGTCGGCCGCGGTAATCACCAGTACCAGATTCTCCAAGTCGGCCATCTCCACCTGCAAGCCGCAGTGCTCCGCCAGCCAGGCCCCGGCCTGCAGGCCGGTCAAGCCCAGGCCGCGCACGGAGACGACCAGCCGGGTGGGATCGAAGCCCGCCACGCCCCCCTTGCCCACCACTTCCGGCCCCAGGCACCGGAGGTTGGGCAGGCCCTCCAAAGCTCGGCGCGCCCGCCAAGCCAGGTCCACCGCCCGCTCCACCAGGTCCTTCCCCCTCTCCGCCAGCTCCGCACAGGCTGCATCCAGGGAGGCCAAAAGGAGCGGAGAAGGGCTGCTGGTCTCGAGGAGCGCTACCATCTCCTGGATCTTTGCTGCGGCGGCGCGGCCGCGTTTCACGTGAAGCAGAGAAGCTTGCGTGAGGACGCCCAGCGTCTTATGGGCGCTCTGGACCACCACGTCCGCCCCCGCCGCCAGGGCGCTCTGTGGCAGGCGGGGCGAAAAACCCAGGTGAGCCCCATGGGCTTCGTCTACCAGAAGGGGAATGCCCCGCGCGCGGCAAAACCCCACCGCCCCCTGGAGGTCGGGCGTCAGCCCGTAATAGGTGGGGCTGGTCAGGAGCAAGGCCCGCGCCTCAGGATGGCGGCTTCCTTCCCGCTCGAGGACCGCGGGCTCCACCCCCAACGGGAGGCCCCACTCCTCATCGTACGCCACCGGCAGGAAGACAGGGCGGGCGCCGGAGAGGATCAGCCCGCCGATGACCGAGCGATGAACGTAGCGCGGGAGCAGCACGGCCTGGCCCGGAGGGCAAAGGGCCAGGAGAGAAGCCTGCAGGCCCAGGGTAGTCCCGTTGACCAGAAAGAAGGTGCGCTCCGCCCCAAAAAGAGCCGCCGCCAGTTCCTCGGCCTGCCGGCGGGCCTTATCCGGGGGAATCTCCCTGGAGGGACCGGCCAGAACCGGCGGATCCAGATCGATGGCCAGAGCGCGGCGCCCTAAGAGGGCGGCCAAGCGCCGGCTCAGCCCGCGCCCCTGCTTGTGCCCCGGCGTGTGAAAAGGCAAGCGGCCGGCCTTGACGTGCTGCAGCAATGCCTCCAGGTAAGGAGCCTTTATCGCCCCTCACCCCTCAGGAGCTCTGGCGGCCACAACCTCTTCAGCTTCTCCTTGTA
>JASBVW010000303.1 GCA_029961005.1 Bacillota bacterium | reverse complement strand
CCGTCTTGAGGGTCACTGTCTTCCCCCCCGTATTGGGGCCGGTCAGGACCAAAAGGTCAAACTCTTCCCCCAAGCGCAGATCGATGGGCACCACCTCGCCTGTCAGCAGGGGGTGGCGGGCCGAATGCAGATTTACGCGACCGCAGGTATTCAGGCGCGGGCGCACCGCCCCCTGCGCCGCAGCCAGCCTGGCTTTGGCCAAGGACAGATCCAGCCGGGCCGCCCGCTCCAGGCTCTCTGAAAGAAGATCAGCCTGGGCGCGGACCAGGTCTGAGAGGACCCGGAGGATTCTCTCCACCTCCTCCCGCTCCCGGGCCGCCAGGGTGCGCGCCTGGTTGTTCAGCTCCACCACCGCCAGCGGTTCGACAAAGAGGGTAGCTCCGCTGGCCGAGGCGTCGTGAACCACCCCCGGCACCTGTCCCCGGCACTCCTGTCGCACCGGCAAAACCAGGCGGCCGTTGCGAACGGTGACCACCGGCTCCTGAAGGTAGCGCCGCACCTCCGCCGACCGCACCAGCTCCTCCAGGCGCTCCCGCACCCTGTTCTGCACGGTGCGCAGGCGGGCGCGCAGGCGCCCCAGTTCCGGCGAGGCCCCATCGTCCACCTCGCCTCCCTCGGTCAGGCAGCGGCGGATCTCCCGCCCCAGCCGCGGGTCCACATTGATGGCCCGAGCCTGGGCGGAGAGGAGGGGAAAGTCCGCGCCGCGGTGGGCCAGGGCGCCCTTCAGGCGCTCCAGAGCCTCGGCCGTGGAAGCCACGGCCAAAAGTTCCTCCGGCGCCAAAAGACCCCCCAGCCGTGCCCGCTGCAGCACGGGCCGCACATCCACCAGGCCTCCCCAGGGGAGGCCGCCCTGCTCCAGGAGCCTGACCCCTTCCTCCGTCTCCGCCAGGGCCGCCTCCACCGCTTCCCGCTCCGTTTGGGGGTGCAGGCTCAAGGCCAGCTCCTTCCCCCGCCCCGTGACGGCCTGAGCGGCCAGAAGCTGTAAAATTTGGTCGTATTCCAGCAAAGTGAGGGTCTTGGCGTCCAAGCTCCTCTCCCCCTCGCCCCTTTACTCTACGCCCCGCAAAAAGTGGCCCCGCGTGACGCCTTGTGGCGCCAGCTCCGCCAGCTCGTGATGCAGCCGGGCCAAGGCTGCCTCCTCTCCTGGCCCGCCCACCACGGCCAGGCCCTTGCGGTAAGCGTCCACCACCTGGGCTGCGTACTCCGGGGCACGATGGCGGGCCTCGATCCGCAGGGAATGCAATCCCAGGGCCACCACCTCCCCCAGGCGGTCCAGCAGGCACAATTCCATGGGGTTGAAGATCTCCATGCGGCACCACCGATCCGTCTCCACCGGGAAGACCAGGCCTGTCCGATCCCGCAGCCCGAAACGCTGGCGACGGCAAGGCGCACCGCAGGCCTTACCCCGCCCTTCGCTGCCCAGCAGAGCCCCTACCGCGCAGTGCCGGGAGACCATGAGCGGAAGTGGCCCGTGGACCACCAGCTCCCCTTTTACGCCCAGGCGCCGCAAGACCGCCGCCAACTCTTCCCGCCGCAACTCAGGGGAGAGGGTGACCCCTTCCGCTCCACCCTCGGCTGCTACCTCGCCGGCTAAGGAATTGCAGACCGGCAGGGGCCAGTCCCACCAGAGCCGAACCCCCCCGCGGTCCCGCACCCGGCGCCACAGCCCCCAATTGCCCACCAAAACTCCATCCGGCCTTTCGCCCGGACCGTTCCCCACCTCCGCCAGCACAGCCAGGGCCCATTTCAGCTCGTCCTCGTGCAGGATGCGGGGAAAGGCAAGAAAGACCTCTGCGCCCTCCCGGTGGGCCCGCTCCACCACATCCTGCTCCCACGGAGCCAGGCCGGCGTCCAGGTAGAGGCGCTGTGCTCCTGCCTCCAACGCCGCCAAGGCTGCGCGGGCGCTGCCCACCGCCACCGCCAGAAGGGGCCGCTCCAGCGGGGGCTTCCTTCGCCCTTCTCCCGGCCGCTGGGTC
>JASBVW010000302.1 GCA_029961005.1 Bacillota bacterium | reverse complement strand
AAAGGGCGATTCTCCTCTGGAGGCTGCCTGACCCTGGTGCCGCGATAGGGGACCCCTTCTTCCTGGCGGCGCGCCAGGTCCAAAAGGTGTAAAACCTCCTCTTTTTTGCGGAAGAGGTCCCAGTCGTTGAGAAAAGTGATCTTGACCACCACCACCCGCTCCTTCCCCTCGCGCAACTCCAGGAAAGAGTGGGAGGTATTGGCGCGCAGGAGCCGCTGAAACCGCTCCGCCACACCGGGGCCGAAGCGCAATGCCGACTCGGCGGCTGCGCCCTCCTCCTTAAAGGCAAACCGGAGGTGGACCGCTCCGCCCGGCGGGGGCGGCCTGAGCGTTTCCAGGTCGAGGAGTTCTGCGTGCTCTGTCAGCAACTCGCAGGCGCTGATAAAAGCATCCAGGTACTCCTCCGGAAGGGAAGTCAGTCGATGGACCCACTCGTCGGTCAGCTCGACCCGACCCGTCTCCGGCCGGTATTCAAACGGGTCTTCCCCCTCCGCCCGGGCGATGAGCCTATACTGCTGGGGCGGCAAACTGCGGCGGAGAAAAGTAAAAGGATCCTCCCGCTTCATCAAGCCACGCCTCTCTTATCCCGGTGCAGGGCGGTTTTCGCCTCTGCCAGCTCAATGCGCTTTAATACGTTATTCTACCCCCCGAGGGGAGAAACCTTGATCTCTAGTCAACAAAATTCCATAAAAAAGAGCGGGAAATCTTCCCGCTCTCTGAGACCTAAGATCACTGCGCCCCCCTTACTTCTTGGTCTGCTGGTTGGTCTGCTGGGCCTGCGGCGGCTTGATGTAATTGGGCGTCTCGTTGTGGATGGTGATCTGAGCCGCCGGAGCGAAGAGGGCGCCCTTGGACTCATCCATACTGGAGAAGATCGGCAGGGCATCCTGGGACTTGAGACCATACGAAGCCAGGTCTACCTTGGCCGGGTGGCAGGCCGCGCAGAAGGCACCCATGGCCGCCCCGCCCTTGGTGTCCACGCGCAGGTACCGGTAGGCCGGGTTGGAAGGGTGTGGATCGTGGCAACTCGTGCATTCCAGCCGGCCGTTGACCAGCAGCTGCGGAGGCACCTTGGCGATCTTGTTGTTGGGCACCAGGTAGATGGGGTGCGTCCGGTGGACCGAGATCGGCTTAATACCGGCTCCACCGTTCTTGGTCTCCTCGTGGCAACCCAGGCAGAGGGCGGAAACGCCGCCCACGTTGGAATCTCCGCGCGGGTTGGCCACCTTGTCGTTATTTACCGCAAAAGCCTTGGCCCCCACCGCATAGTGGATGCTGTGACATCCCGTGCAGTTGAGGGCGTCATGGGGCCCAGCCGCCAGTGCCAGCGTCTGACCGGCCAGGACCAGGGTACAGACCAACACGCCTAACAACACCAACCTACGCACCTGGAAGATTACCCCCTTCGTAGTGGATGGCCTCTCAGCCACCAGATTTTTGTAAATCCGCTTCCAATTTTACCACCAAAGTCCTACCCATGACAAGAGAAAAAAGAATTAGTACAACTAAAATGAGGAGAAAAGTTGGGCGAAGATCCCAATTATGAATTCCCCCGCGCGGGGAGATTCTATCGTAGCGATAAAGGAAAAATGGAGGTGATCAGATTGCAGGATAACCGCATCTCGGTCGAGCCTGCACCGGCGCGGCGCGGGCAGAACGTCGACATTGTCTACCGGGGCCTTTTGGCCCAGAGCGGAGCCGACGCCTGTTGGCTCCATTACGGCTTTGACGGCTGGAAATCCCCTGCCACCATGCCCATGTGGCGCCAGCCGGACGGGAGTTTTAAAGCCACGGTGACCGCCAGCGGCAACCACGAGTTGAACTTCTGCTTCAAAGACAGCGCGGATCACTGGGACAACAACAGCGGTTGGAACTGGAAAGTGGACATCATGTAAAAGCAAGGAGACGTCAGGGAAAAGCTAAGCCCGGCCTAAGCCGGGCTTAGCGATGAGAAGAGTACTTCCTGGCGACGACCT
>JASBVW010000301.1 GCA_029961005.1 Bacillota bacterium | reverse complement strand
GTGAAGATTTCCAGCAGCATGGAGTGCAAAAGCCGCCCGTCGATGATGTGGGTGCGCCCTACGCCGCCCTCCACCGCGCGGATGCAGGCCTCCACCTTGGGGATCATGCCCCCGTCGATCTCCCCCGCCGCGATCAGGGCCCGCGCCCGCGCCACGGGGAGGGAGGAGATGAGGCTGGCCGGATCCCCCCGGCGGGCGAAGATCCCCTCCACGTCGGTGAGCATGATGAGTTTCTCCGCCTCCAGGGCCACCGCCAGCTCGCCTGCCACCGTGTCGGCGTTGATGTTGTAGGCGTGGCCGTCCGGCCCCAGCCCCACCGAGGAGACCACGGGGATGTACCCCTCCCGGCTCAAAAGGTGCAGGAGCTGGGCGTTGATGCGCCCCACCCGCCCCACGTAGCCCAGGCCGGGGTCCAGGGGCAGAGCCTCGATGAGGTGGCCGTCCAGCCCGCTCAGCCCCACGGCCCGCCCGCCGCTCTGGTCGATCAAGCTCACCAGCTCCTTGTTCACTTTGCCGATGAGCACCATCTGGACCACTTCCATGGTGGGGGCGTCGGTGACGCGCAGGCCGTTGACGAAGGTGGCCTCCATCCCCAGCCGCTTCAGGAGACCGTTGATCTCCGGCCCCCCGCCGTGGACGATGACGGGGTTAATCCCGATGAACTTCAAGAGCACCAGGTCCAGGATGACCGAACGCTTGAGCTCGGGGTCCGTCATGGCGTTCCCGCCGTACTTGACCACAAAGGTGCGCCCGAAGAACTTGCGGATGTAAGGCAAGGCCTCGATGAGGACGTTCGCCTTTTGAATCAGCCCGTCCATGAATCTCTTCTCCCCCCAGCCCCTCAATTTGGCCGCCTCAGCTGCGGTAGCTGGCGTTGATGCGCACGTAGTCGTAGCTCAAGTCACAGGTCCAGACCGAGGCCGAGGCCTCCCCCTGGTGCAGGGCGATGCGGATTAAAACCTCCTCCTGGCTCAAGGCCGCGCGCGCCTCTTCCTCGTTAAAGGGGTGGGCGGACCCGGCCCGGGCCACCAGGACCGGGCCCAGGTAGATGTCGGCCCGGCCGGGGTCCACCTCCGCCGGCGCGTAGCCCACCGCACACAGAATGCGCCCCCAGTTGGGATCCCGGCCAAAGACGGCGGTCTTGACCAGGTTGCTGTTGGCCACCGCCCGGGCCACCGCCTCCGCCGCCTCCTCGTCCGGCGCCCCTTCCACCCGGACCTCGATCAGGCAGGTCGCCCCCTCCCCGTCCCGGGCGATGGCGCGGGCCAAAAAGCCCGCCACCGCCTCCAGGGCCGCCGTAAAGCGGTCCAGCTCCGGTTCCTCCTCCGCCAGCGGCCGGTTGCCCGCCAAACCGTTGGCCAGGAGGAAGACCGCGTCGTTGGTGCTGGTGTCGCCGTCCACGGTCAGGCGATTGAAGGTCCGGTTGACCGCCCGCCGGAGGGCTCGATCCAGCGCCGGCTGGGTAACGGCGGCGTCGGTAGTCAAAAAGGCCAGCATAGTGGCCATCTGCGGGTGGATCATCCCCGAGCCCTTGGCCATGCCGCCGATGGTCACGGGCACGCCGCCCAGCTCCACCCGGACGGCGCACGCCTTGGGCCGCGTATCGGTGGTCATAATGGCCAGGGCCGCCTCCTGGCCCCCCTCCGGCGAAAGCCGCCGGCTGACCTGGGCGATGCCCACCCGGATCTTCTCCATGGGCAGGCGCACTCCGATGACGCCGGTAGAGGCCACCAGAACCTCTTCCGCCCGCAGGCCCAGGTGGGAGGCGGTCAGGGCCGCCATCTCCTCGGCATCCCGCACCCCCTCTTCCCCCGTACAGGCGTTGGCGCACCCGGCGTTGACGACCACGGCCCGGGCCCGCCCGCCCGCCAGGTGGCGCCGACTCACTAAAATGGGGGCCGCCTGAACCCGGTTGCGGGTGAAGACGCCCGCCGCCGCCGCCGGAGCGCGGGAGAAGAGCACGGCCAGGTCGAGCCGGCCG
>JASBVW010000009.1 GCA_029961005.1 Bacillota bacterium | reverse complement strand
GGGAGAGGTTCTCTACGGTCACCTCCCCGCAGGCCAGTTCCTCTTTCACGCGCGGCAGGCGCAGGCGATCCCCCTGTTTAATCCGACCGGCGTCGGCCGGGTCAATGAAGGTAAGGGGCAGGATGCCGAAGTTGATCAGGTTGGCCCGGTGGATGCGGGCAAAGGAGGAGGCCAGTACCGCCTTAATGCCCAGGTACATGGGGGCCAGCGCGGCGTGCTCCCGGCTGGACCCTTGGCCGTAGTTCTGCCCGCCTACGATGAAGCCTCCGCCGGCGGCCTTGGCCCGGGTGGCAAAGGAGGGGTCGAGGCTGGAGAAGGTGTACTCGGCGATGGCCGGGATATTGGAGCGCAGGGGTAGAACTTTACTCCCTCCGGGCAGGATGTGGTCGGTGGTGATGTCATCCCCCACCACCAGCAACACCTCGCCTTCCAGGCTCTCCGGCAGGGGTTCGCGGCGGGGGAGGGGCTTGATGTTGGGGCCGCGGCGGATTTGCACCCGCTCCGGGTCCGGGGCGGGGGGCAGGATCAGGCTGTCGTCCGCGGGGAACCGGTCCGGCAGGTCCACGGAGATCGGCTCTCCCAGGGTGCGGGGATCGGTGAGCACGCCGGTTAGGGCCGTAGCCGCCGCCGTCTCTGGACTGGCCAGATAAACCCGGGCGTCTGCGGTGCCGCTGCGCCCTTCAAAGTTGCGGTTGAAGGTGCGCACCGAGACCCCGCCGGACGGAGGCGCCTGCCCCATGCCAATGCAGGGCCCGCAGGCGCACTCCAGAATGCGGGCCCCGGCTTCCACCAGGTCGGCCAGGGCACCGTTGCGGGCCAACATAGTCAGGACTTGCCGGGAACCAGGGGAGATGACCAGGCTCACATCCGGATGGACCCGCTTTCCCCGCAGGATCCCGGCTACGCGCATCAGGTCCACGTAAGAGGAGTTGGTGCAACTACCGATGCAAACCTGCTGAACGGGCACCGGCCCCGCCTCCCGCACCGGTACCACCGCATCGGGGCTATGTGGCCGCGCCACCAGAGGCTCCAGGGAGGAAAGATCCAGCTCCAGCACCTCGTCGTACTCCGCGTCCGGGTCTGCCGCCAGGGGTACCCACTGCTCTTCCCGCCCCTGCCGGCGCAAGAAGTCCCGCGTCACCTCGTCGCTGGGGAAGACGGAGGAGGTCGCCCCCAGCTCCGCTCCCATGTTGGCGATGGTGGCCCGCTCGGGCACGGAGAGAGTTGCCACCCCTTCCCCTCCGTACTCCAGCACCTTGCCCACCCCGCCCTTGACGGTCAGGCGGCGCAAAAGCTCCAGGATTACGTCTTTGGCGGAGACCCAGGGCTTTAAGCGGCCCCGCAGCCTGACCAAAAGCACCCGAGGCATGTTCAGGTAAAAAGGGCCGCCGCCCATGGCCACCGCCACGTCCAGGCCGCCGGCGCCGATGGCCAGCATGCCCATGCCCCCGGCGGTGGGGGTGTGGCTGTCCGAGCCCAAAAGGGTGCGTCCGGGCCGGGCGAAACGCTCCAGGTGCACCTGGTGGCAGATGCCGTTCCCGGCGCGCGAGAAATAGACTCCGTACTTGGCGGCTGCCGTCTGGAGAAAGAGGTGGTCGTCGGCATTTTCGAAGCCGGTCTGCAAGGTGTTGTGGTCCACGTAACTGACGGAAAGTTCGGTGCGCACCCGCGGGAGGCCCAGGGCCTCAAACTGCAGGTAGGCCATGGTCCCCGTGGCGTCTTGGGTCAGGGTCTGGTCGATGCGCAGGGCGATCTCCCGCCCCGGGAGCGGCTCTCCTGCCAACAAGTGCGCGGAGATGATCTTCTGCACGATGTTTTGTCCCACAGTTGGTCCTCCCCCCAAGGCCCGTTTCCGGTTCGGCCGTCCTCTCCACTTTAACAAACGGCCGCTTGCACTGTCAATCTGCCCCGGGACCGGTTTGTCCGGAGCTTCCGCGATTGGTCCCCCGTCCCGTGACCTGTGGCCGAAGCAGGGAATATCCTGAAGTGAGATGCTGACCAGCAAGAGAGGAGGGCAGGGAGATGGAAGACAGCCGCCAGTTGCCGCCTCCTCCACCCTGCGACGGGCAATTGTACACGGTACAGCCGGGAGAGACCATGTCCGCCCTGGCGGAGCGGTTTGACGTGTCCTTTGACGCTTTGGTGGCCGCCAATCCCCAGGTGACGAACCCGGCCCGCCTGCTGGTGGGACAGGTGCTGTGTATTCCGCGGGTTGCTCCGCCCTACCTGCCTCTTCACCCGCCCATGCCGCCCGGCCTCCCCGGGGAAAGGAGGAGAAGGCCATGACCATCTACGTCGTCAGGCCCGGAGATACCATGTTCCTCCTGGCCCAGCGCTTCGGAGTGCCTCTGGAGCGCCTGATCGAGGTCAACCGCCTCCCGGACCCGGACCGCCTCGCCGTGGGCCAGGCCCTGATCATCCCCCAGCCGCCGCCGGAGCCCCTCCGCTACACGGTGCGGCGCGGGGATACGCTCTTTGCCCTCGCCCGGCTTTTCGGGACCACCGTGGAAGCTCTGGTGCGGGTCAACCGGATTCCCGACCCCAACCTGATCTTCCCGGGGCAGGTGCTGGTCATCCCCGGCTTCCAGGCCATGCGCTACACCGTGCGCTCCGGCGATACCCTGTTCCTGATCGCCCGGCGTTTTGGCACTACGGTGGAGGCACTGGTGCGCCTCAATGCCATCCCGGACCCCGACCGCATCTTCCCCGGCCAGGTGCTGGTCGTCCCCCAGCCCCTTCCGGTGAAGCCCGCCATCTTCACCAACGGCTTCTTCTTCCCGCTTGCGGAGACCACGGTGCGCCGGGTGCTGGGTGAGGTAGGGCCTTTCCTCACCTTTGTCTCGGTCTTTGAATTCCGGGTTGACGGGCGGGGAGGGCTGCTCATGCCGCCGCGCAGCATTGCGCCACTTCTGACCGTCGCCCGGGAGCAGAATGTAGCCCCGCTGGCCACTGTCACCAACGTGGACGGCGGCACCTTCAACTCCGAGCTGGCCCGGGCCGTGATGTCCGACCCTGCGGTGCGGGACGCCACCATCGCCCGGACGCTGGAACTCCTCCGGGCCAACCACTTCACGGGCGTGGTGGTGGACTTCGAGAACATGTTCCCGGAGGACCGCCCGCTTTACAACGACTTCATCCGGGCGTTGGCGGACGCGGTGCGGCCGGAAGGTTTTCTGGTCAGCCTGGCTATGGCCCCCAAGTACGCCGACTTTCCCCACGCCCCCTGGATCGGCACCTTCGACTACGCCACCCTGGGGAGCATTGCGGACTTCGTGATCATCATGACCTACGAGTGGGGGTGGGTGGGTGGGCCGCCGCGGGCCATCTCGCCCGCCAACCTGGTCCGCCGGGTACTGGAGTACGCGGTGAGCCTTATCCCGCCGGGCAAGATCCTGCAGGGAATGAACCTGTACGGGTACGACTGGGAGCTCCCGGACACCCCGGAGAACTTGGCCCAGACCGTGAGCCCCCAGGACGCCCTGCGCCTGGCCATCCGCTACGGCAGCAACATCAACTTCGACGAGGTGGCCCAGTCGCCCTGGTTCGAGTACGTGAACGAACTGGGCGTGCTGCACCAGGTCTGGTTTGAGGACCCGCGCTCCCTGGTGGCCAAGTATGGGCTCACCCGCGAGTTCGGGCTTTTGGGGGTGAGCTACTGGAACCTGCTGCAAGACTTCCCGCAGAACTGGGTGGTCCTCGACGAGCTCTTTACCATCCGCAAGGTGGCCGCGTGAGGGGGCGGGGTGGAGGTCAGGGGGAGAAGATGAGAGAAAAAGAAGGCGAGGCCGGGAGCCAAACCCTGCACCCGACTTCGCCTTTTGTGCTCCCTCACTTGTTGTGGCAGGCCAGACAGAGGGCGCTGCCGGTGTTGTTGAGGCGCAGGAAGGGCGTATTGGCTGGGTCGTGCACGCTGTGGCAGGAGCTGCACTGCACTTTGTTGTTGTACAGCGGCAAAGAGAGCGTGGCCGGGTTGTTCAGGCCCGGGTCGTCGGGGTAGGCGTAAGTGATGCTGACGGGGTGGTCGTTCCTGAGGTCGGTACCGATGAGGGCGTAGCCGGTGAGCTTGCCGTCGGCGGTCAAGTGGCTGGGCGTGCGCGCATCGTTCAAGGTCGGCGTTCCGGTGGCGGATTCGTTGACTACGCTGTTCAGGGCGATGGTCCCGTCGTGGCAGCTCAGGCAGAGTTCAGACCCGCCGTCGGGCGCAGCGGCGATCTGGCCCTGGATGCTGCCCGGGTTTGAGTACATCTGGTACGGTCCGGCCCCTTTGCTGCGGTTCCAGAGCGGCGGCGTGTTGGCGGTGGCGCTGTGCGGGGTGTGGCAGAAGATGCAGACCTGGCTCTCGCTGGACGTGATGCCCCCGTTGAGGCTGCCGGCAGAGAGGTCGTGCTTGGAGTTGACGATGGAGGCGGACAGGGCGCCGGCGCCCAGCAGGGCCACCCACCCCAAGGCCACAAGTGCGATCAAGAGGGGGCGTTTCATGATTTCACCTCCTTTCGCGGTCGAGTGCGCTCCGGGGTCAAGTATATTCCGGGGGCGAGCGGTTCAGACCATTTTTGTCGGGTTGAAGCAGGGGAGCCGGCTGGGGGCGGGAAATACTTTTAAAGGCCGGCCGGGCAGGAAAGATCAGGCAAAAGGAGAAAATTAAAAAAATAAACCAGAGAAGGGCCAGAGCGGCCAAAGAAAGGGAGAGCAGGGTGGAGACGGCCATTATCGGCGGCACGGGTGTGTACGACCCGCACATCCTGCAGGAGGTGCGGGAAGAGGTGGTCCGCACCCCCTACGGGGAGGCGTACGTCAGGATAGGTTCCTACCTGGGGCGGGAGGTGGCTTTCCTGGCCCGCCACGGCCAGGGCCACGCCATACCGCCGCACCGCATCAACTACCGGGCCAATATCTGGGCTTTGAAGATGCTGGGCGTGCGGCAGATCCTGGCTACTTCGGCGGTGGGTTCCCTCAATCGCCGCCTGCACCCGGGGGAGTGCGTCCTCCTGGACCAGTTCATCGACTTTACCAAAGGGCGCCCCTCTACCTTCTACGACGGCGGGGAAGCCGGAGTGGTTCACGTGGACTACACCGAGCCCTACTGCCCGGAGCTGCGCCGCCTCCTTTTGCATGCCGCTAAAGAAGCCTCCGTCTGCCTCTTTCCTCGGGCCACGTACGTCTGCACGGAAGGGCCCCGCTATGAGACCCCGGCGGAGATCCGAATGTTCCAGCGGCTGGGGGGGGACCTGGTGGGGATGACCAACGTCCCGGAGGTGGTCCTGGCCCGGGAGGCGGAGATCTGCTACGCTGCCATCGCCCTGGTGACCAACTGGGCGGCCGGGATCTCGCCCACTCCTCTGACCCACCGCGAAGTGATGGAGGCCATGGCCGCCAATACCGAGAAGCTGCGCGCCCTGCTCAGGAAGGCTTTGGAGTTGATGCCGGCGGGGCGGGAGTGCAGGTGCCACCACGCCATCCGAGAGCTGGGGCAATTTTAAAAGGGGAGGAGATGAGGGGTGAGCAGGCGGGCTAAGACCCTGGAGTGGAGGGAAGGGGTGCTGTACCTTTTGGATCAAACCAGGCTGCCCGCGGAGGTCAAGGTGGTGGAGTGCCGCACCCATCAGGAAGTGGGAGAGGCCATCGAGCGCATGGTGGTCCGGGGCGCCCCGGCCATCGGAGCGGCAGCCGCCTATGGGGTCGTCCTGGGGGCATGGGAGTTTGCAGGGGAGGATGAGGAAGGGCTGTGGCGGCATTTGGAGGCCGTCTTGGAGCGTCTGCGCCGCACGCGCCCCACGGCGGTCAATCTCTTTTGGGCTCTGGAGCGGATGCGCCGGGCTGCCCTGAATCGACGCGGCCAGGGAGTACAGGCCATCAAAGAGGAGCTGGAAAAGGAAGCGCACGAGATTGCCCGGGAGGACGTGGAGGCCAACCAGCGCCTGGGGATTCACGGGGCTGAGCTGGTTCCGGCGGGGTCCGGCATCCTCACCCACTGCAACGCCGGGGCCCTGGCCACCGTGGATTACGGCACAGCCTTGGCGGTGGTGCGGGAGGCCCACCGGCAGGGCAAGGGCATCCGCGTCTACGCCGACGAAACCAGGCCTTTTCTCCAGGGTGCGCGCCTCACCGCCTGGGAGCTCCAGGAGGACGGAATTCCGGTAACCCTGATCGTGGACGGGGCGGCGGCCTACGTCATGAAAAAGCAGCTGGTGCAACTGGTGATCGTAGGGGCAGATCGGATCGCGGCCAACGGCGACGTGGCCAACAAAATCGGGACGTATGGGTTGGCCATACTGGCCCGGGAGCACGGCATCCCCTTTTACGTGGCGGCCCCTCTCTCCACCGTAGACCTGCGCCTCAAGAGCGGGGAGGAGATCCCCATTGAAGAGCGCTCGCCCCGGGAGGTCACCCATATCTTCGACTACCGGGTGGCCCCGGAAGGGGTCGGCGTCCTCAACCCGGCCTTCGACGTGACGCCCAACCGGCTGGTCACTGCCATCATCACGGACAGGGGCGTGGTGCGCCCGCCCTACGAGGAGAATCTGCGGCGGCTGGTAGGGTTTCCCGTTTTAATGTAGAGGTGGAGCCGCGGAAGGAGTGGTGAGTTTTGTCTGAACGGTTTGTCATCCGCGATCCCGCGCTGGCGCCGGAGGGGCGCCAGCGCATCTTGTGGGCCCGAAGGCACATGCCGGTGCTCAACCGGATCCGCGAGGAGTTTACCGCTTCCCTACCCTTGCGCGGGCGCAAGATCGCCATCTCCGTTCACCTGGAGGCCAAGACGGCCTGCTTGGCTCTGACCCTCCGAGACGCCGGGGCGGAGGTGGCGGTGACGGGGAGCAACCCCCTCTCTACTCAGGACCCCGTGGCGGCCGCTCTGGTGGAAGAGGGGCTGCGGGTGTACGCCTGGCACGGCGCTACGGAGGAGGAGTACCGCCGGCACCTGAATTTGACCTTGGACTTCGGCCCGGACCTGGTCATCGACGACGGAGGCGACCTGGTGCACCTGCTCCACACCGCGCGGCAGGACCTTTTGCCCGGGGTGCGGGGCGGGACCGAAGAGACCACCACCGGCGTGTTGCGGCTGCGGGCGCGGGAGCGCGAGGGGGCTCTGCGCTTTCCCATGGTGGCCGTCAACGACGCCTACAGCAAGTACCTTTTTGACAACCGCTACGGCACCGGTCAGTCCACCTGGGACGGGATCATGCGCACCACCAACCTGCTGGTGGCCGGCAAGGTGGTGGTGGTGGCCGGGTACGGCTGGTGCGGGCGCGGGATCGCCGCCCGGGCCGCCGGCCTGGGGGCGCGGGTGGTGGTCTGCGAGGTAGATCCCATCCGGGCTCTGGAGGCGGCCATGGACGGCTACCAGGTGCTGCCCATGCGGGAGGCGGCCCGGGTGGGTGACATCTTCGTGACGGCCACGGGTTGCCGGGACGTGGTGCGGGGCGAGCACTTCGACCTGATGAAGGACGGGGCCGTTCTGGCCAACGCCGGCCACTTCAACGTGGAGATCAACCTCCCGGAACTGGCCGCCCGGGCCGTGGAGCGGCGGCCGGCGCGCCAGAACGTGGAGGAGTTTGTCCTGTCCGACGGTCGCCGGCTCTATTTATTGGGGGAGGGCCGGCTGGTCAACCTGGCCTGCGGGGACGGCCATCCCATCGAGATCATGGACCTGAGCTTCGCCCTGCAGGCCCTGGCGATCCAGTACGTGGACCAGCACGCCGGGGAGTTGGCTCCGGGGGTTCACCGGGTGCCGGCGGAACTGGACCGGCGGGTGGCGGAGCTGAAACTGGCGTCTTTAGGGGTGGAGATTGACCGCCTTTCAGAGGAGCAGCAAGAATACCTGGCCAGTTGGGGGGAGTAGGGATGGGGCGGATCCTCATCACCGGGGGGACGGTGATTACGGCCGACGAAGAGGGGCGCGTCTTTGCCCCAGGGGATGTGGCCGTGGACGGCGAGGTGATCGTCTACGTAGGGCCGCCCCTGGCGAGGGAGGGTGCGGTGGAGGATGCGGGCGCGGCCGGGCCGGCGAGCGGCACTTTGCCTGCGGGCTGGCGGCCTGAGCGGATCATCGCAGCGCAAGGGCGCCTGGTTCTGCCGGGCCTCATCAACGCTCACACCCATGCGGCCATGACCCTCTTGCGGGGGTACGCGGAGGACCTGCCCCTCATGGTTTGGCTGCAGGAGAAGATCTTCCCGGCGGAAGCCCGGCTGACGGAGGAAGACATCTACTGGGGGACCCTCCTGGCCCAACTGGAGATGATCCGCTCCGGGACCACCGCCTTTGCCGATATGTACTTCGGCATGGCGATGGTGGCCCGGGCGGTGGAAGAGAGCGGCTTGCGGGCCTCTCTGGCCCGGGGGCTCATCGGCATCAGCTCAGAGGGCGAGCGCGCTCTGGAGGAGGCCGTGTCCCTGGTGCGCTCCTGGCACGGCGCGGCGGGAGGCCGCATCCGGTGCTTGTTGGGCCCCCATGCCCCTTACACCTGTCCCCCTGCCTATTTAAAGAAGGTGATGGCGGAGGCGTCCAAGCTGGGAGTGGGGCTGCACATCCACCTCGCCGAGACGAGGGAGGAATGCGAGGAGAGCCGAAAGAGCACGGGCAAAAGCCAGATAGAAAACCTGGAGGAGCTGGGCTTTTTTGAATTGCCGGTTTTGGCGGCCCACTGCGTCCACTTGGAGCCGGGAGATAGAGAAATCCTGGCCCGCCGCGGCGTCGCGGTGGCCCACAACCCCACCAGCAACCTGAAGCTGGGGAACGGCATCGCCCCCGTGGCGGAGCTCTTGGAGGCGGGGGTGACGGTGGCCCTGGGGACGGACGGGGCGGCCAGTAACAACGACCTGGACCTGTTCGAAGAGCTGCGCCTGGCTGCTCTGCTGCAAAAGGGGCGGACCGGCGACCCGGCTGCGCTGCCGGCGGCCCAGGCGGTGTCCCTGGCGACCAGGATGGGGGCGCAGGCCCTGGGGCTGGCCGGCGTGGTCGGAGAGCTGGCCCCGGGTCGCCAGGCCGATCTCATCCTGGTGCGGGCCGATTCCCCGCGCCTGACCCCGGTGCACGACCCGCTGGCAGCTGTGGTCTACGCCGCCCACGGGGATGACGTGGAGCTGACCATGGTGGCGGGGCGGGTCCTTTACGAGGGCGGGCGGTTCCTCACTCTGGACGAGGAGCGGATCCGGCGGGAGGTGGAGCGCCGGGCGGCGCGCCTTCGGGGCCTGGAAGGACCTGCCCGGTGAAGAGTGAATCAGGTCTCTCTCTCCGGCGCACACTATCAGCAAAATCTGAAGAAGCGGGAGGGAGAGCAGATGGTCAAGGCCAAGGACGGGGCGGAGCAGTTCGGCCGAAAAGCCCGCAACCGCCAACGCGCCGTGATGGGCCGGGTAGGGGAGACCTATCCCAACGCCCGGGACAGGGACGCAGGGGGTCTTGAAGAACTGGCCGCTGAACTGAACCCGGCTCCGGGGGCGGAGCGGACGGGCGGCAAAAGGACCAGGGCGCGGCGCACCGGCGGCGGATACGACGCCGAGAAGGGATAAAGCGCCGGGCGGGCCGTGCCCCAGCGAAGGACGGTGACTTCCGCGAGCCGAAGGGGAAAAAAGTGCCTCTTGCGGCTCCTTTTATTGGTTTTGGGCAGGGGGTGTGCAGCCAGGGAGGAAACGCCGCTCCTACCGCGAACTGAAAAGGGGACCGAAAAAAGGTGCGAAGGGGTACGGAAAGATGAGCGTTCGGGTGAGGTTTGCGCCCAGCCCCACCGGCTACCTGCACGTAGGTGGTGCGCGGACCGCGCTTTTTAATTGGCTCTTTGCCCGCCACCACGGCGGCACCTTTATTCTGCGCATCGAGGATACCGACCTGGAGCGCTCTACCGAGGAGTCGGTGCGAGCCATTCTGGAGAGCATGGAGTGGCTGGGGCTGGACTGGGACGAAGGGCCGGGCAAAGAGGGGCCCCACGGCCCGTATTTCCAGACGCAGAGGTTGGAGCTCTATCAGCGCTACGCCCGGGAACTGCTGCAGAAGGGCCGCGCCTACCACTGCTACTGCACGCCGGAGGAGCTGGAGGAACGGCGCAATGCCGCCCTGGCCCGCGGAGAAGCCCCCCGCTACGACGGGCGCTGCAGCCGGTTAACCCCCCAAGAGGCGGAGCGGCTGGCGGCGGAGGGGCGCCGCCCGGTGGTGCGCTTCCGGGCCGCTGGGCAGGGGCGGACGGTGGTACAGGACCTCATCCGCGGCAAGGTGACCTTTGAGAACGAGGTGATCGACGACTTCGTCATTCTCAAGGCGGACGGCGTCCCCACCTATAACTTTGCCGTGGTAGTGGACGACGCCTTGATGGAGATTACGCACGTCATCCGGGGCGAGGACCACCTCTCCAACACGCCCAAGCAGATTCAGCTCTATGAAGCCCTGGGTTTCGCGCTGCCGGCCTTCGCTCACATCCCCATGATCCTGGGCCCTGACCGGACGCGCCTCTCCAAGCGGCACGGGGCTACCTCGGTGACCCAGTACCGGGAGGCGGGTTACCTGCCGGAGGCCATGGTCAACTACCTGGCCCTGCTGGGGTGGTCCCTGAACGCCACCGACCAGATCTTCAGCCGCCAGGAGCTCATCGAGCACTTTTCGCTGGAGCGCGTCTCCAAAAACCCGGCCGTCTTTGACCCCAAGAAGCTCCAGTGGATGAACGGAGTCTACATCAGGCGGACGGAGTTGGACCGCCTGGTGGACCTGGCCCTGCCGCACCTGGCGCGGGCCGGGCTGGTGCCTGCCGAACCGTCCCCGGCGCAGCGGGAGTACGTGCGCCGGGTGGTAGCCAGTTTACAGACGCGGGTGCGCACCCTGGAGGAGTTGGCCGAGCTGGGGCGCTACTTCTTCCAAGAGCGGGTGGAGTACGAGGAGGAGGCCCTGCCTTACCTGGCGGAGGAGTACGTGCCGCGCCTTCTGGCCTCCCTGGCGGAGCGGCTGGCTCGCGTGGAGCCCTTTACTGCCGCTAACGTAGAGGCGGTCTTCGCCGCCGTTCAGGAAGAGACGGGGCTCAGCGCGGGCCAGGTTATTCACCCGGTGCGCTCGGCCGTGACCGGGCGCAAGGTGAGCCCGGGGATTTACGAGGTCCTGGAGATCCTGGGGCGCGCCCGCACCTGCCAGCGCCTCAAAGAGGGAGCGGAGGCGGCCAAAAAACTCAGCGCGGCCCGGCGCTGACGGTGCAGAGAGCCTCTCAAGCGCAAGGAGAGAGGGCGGTGATGGTTACGCGAGGGTTCTCCTTTTCTGCGCCCCTAGCGATGGCGGCTGCGGTCTTGGCGGCCGCCCTGGCCTTTCCCGGGGGGCACCTGGCGGCGCGGGCGGCTGCCGGCTGGCAGACTCTGGAGACGCCCCATTTCTCCATCCACTTCCGCCCGGAGGAGGAGGGGGCAGCCCGGGAGCTGGCGAAGATCGCCGAAGAGGTTCACGGCCGACTGGTCGAATTTTTGCGGCACGTGCCGCGGGGGAAGACGGAGGTGGTCCTGAAGGACTCCTCCGACTTCGGCAACGGCTGGGTCGATCCCCTCTTGCCGTTCAAGAACGTCACTCTGGAGATCTCCTATCCCCTCTCTTCCTGGGCCAGCTTGGGGTTCACCCGGGAGGACTGGCTGCGCTACGTCTTCACCCACGAGTACACCCACGTCCTCTTCTTTGACACCACCAGCGGGTTGGCGGAGGCCGGCCGCGAGGTAGCCGGACAGGTGCCCCTCCTCTCCAACCCCAACCTCATGGCCCCCGCCTGGTACGTAGAGGGTCTGGCTACCTATACGGAGAGCCGCTTCACCCGGGGAGGGCGAGTAGAGGATCCGGTCTTTGACATGTACCTGCGGGCGGCCGTGCTCTCCGGCCGGCTCTACACCCCGGACCAGCTGGCCTCTACCGCCTACGACCTCTCCGGTTGGCCGGAGGGAGGGCTGTCGGTCTACCTCTACGGCAGCTCCTTTGTGGCTTACCTGGCCCAAAAGTACGGCCCGGAGAAGCTGGCGCAGCTCAACCACGCCTCCGGGGACTATCAGAACCTGAGTTTTGCCGCCACCTTCCGCAGCGTCTTCCAAGCGGGATTGGAAGAGGAGTGGCAGTCGTGGCTGGAAGGGCTGCGCCGCCGCTACCAGGAACAAAAGGAGAAGTTGGAGGGGCAGGGCTTGACCCAAGCCCGCCGCCTGACGGCCACCGGCCGCTGGAAGGGCGGTTTGGCCGTCAGCCCGGACGGGCGGCAGGTGGCCTACACTGCCGGGGGGCGGGGGTGGGCGACGGGGCTGCGCCTTTTGCTCCTGGAGGAGGGGAAAGACCGGCAGGTGGCGTTGAGCGGGGTTCCGGAAGGGAGCATCACCTGGTCTCCAGACGGCCGGTTTCTTTACTATACCAAGCCGGAGTACACGGGAACGGACTACTTGTACCGGGAGCTCTACCGGTATGACTTGGAGCGAGGCCGGGAGGAGCGGCTGACCCGGGGTGGCCGGGTTTTGGACGCCGCCTGGTCGCCGGACGGGCGCCGGCTGGCCCTGGTCACCCAGAAGGGCGGCCGAACCGACCTGGAGCTGGTGGAGCCGGCTGAGGCGGGGACCGCCGGCCGGGGAGCCGGCTGCGGCGGGGGCAGCCCCGGGGCCGCGGAGGAGGGAGGCGCTTTGGGGGCCGGGGGAGGAGAGCCCGTGCAGCGGCGAGTGCTCCTCGAGGGAGGAGAGGAGCTGCGCTTCAGCTCTCCGGCCTGGTCGCCGGACGGGCGTCAGCTGGCCGTGGCCGCTTGGCGCCAGGGCGGCCGGCGGGATATCCTGCTCCTGAGGGTGGAGGCCGGCTCGCAAGTCGAGGCAGCGGGCGGGGAGGGGCTTGCCACCCGGCGCTGGCTGACCGACGACGCCGCGGTGGACCTGAGCCCGGCCTGGACGCCGGATGGCCGGTACGTGCTCTTCAGCTCGGGGCGTTCCGGCATACCCAACCTCTACGCCGTAGAGGTAAGCACGGGGCGCCTCTTCCAGGTAACCAACGTGCTGTACGGGGCCTTCGCCCCTGCCCCGGCGCCGGACGGGCGCAGCCTGGTCTTTCTCGGCTACGGGCCGGAGGGCTATGATCTTTATCAGATGCCCTTGGACCCCGGGCAGTGGCTGCCGGTGGGGCCAGGGAAGGCCGGGGAATCCGAACCGCCGTCTGCCGCGTCGCCTGCGGGGCCGCCGGGGGGCGAGGTCATTCTGGGGGTGCATCCTTACAATCCCTTCCCTTCGCTCCGGCCGCACTGGGGGCTGGGCTATCTGCAGGCAAGCGAGCGGGACATGTTCCTGGCCTTTCTCACGTCGGGGATCGACGCTCTGCAGGAGCAGGCTTATTCTCTGCTCTTAGGCTACGCTTCCGGCCACGGGTTCATTTACGATGTGACCTACCAGCGCCTTTTGGGCAGCGGCTGGCGACCGCTCCTCACGGTGAGCCTGGAGGAGTGGGTCCCGGATGCCCTGGGGGCCCCGGCGGAGGTCCGGCGGCGGCAGGAGGTGAGTTTGGCCCTGCCCCTGCAGAACTCTGTTTTCACTGCCCAAGTTTTGACCCTGGGCTGGACGCGCCGCTGGGTTGACGCGGACTGGCGCCAGGCGGCGCGGGCCGGCTGGCAGCTGGGGGCCATCAGGGGGCGGGACCGCTGGCTGTGGTATCACCGCGTAAACCTGGATCTGCTGGCAGACGATTTGACGGGGGTGCCAGAGCGGACGGCCGTCCTCCAATGGCGGGAGGACCTGACGGTGGCGGCCCGCCGGGAGGTGGGGCTGCGCCTTTTGGGCGGGTGGAGCGACGAGGGCGGCTCTTCCTTTGCTCTAGGCGGCTTCCGGGATGATCCGGGGACCGAGGCCTACGCCTTGCGCGGCTTTCCGAAGGATTCTGCGAAGGGCGAGCGCTTCTGGCTGGGCAGCCTGGAGTACCGGCCGGAGCTGTGGCGCGTTGAACGCGGGTCCACCGGGCCGGGGTTATTCACCGAGGCCGTGCAGGGCATACTCTTTGTGGATGCAGGTGCCGCCTGGCGGGGGGACGGCGGGGCGCCTCCTCCTCTGGTGGGGGCGGGCCTGGAGGCGCGGGTGAAGACCGTAGCGGCTTACTACCTGCCGTTGCAGCTCCGCCTGGGAGTGGCGTGGCCCGTGGCGGGGCCCGGGGAAGGGCCCCGGAGCTACTTTGACCTGGTGCTGGTTTTTTAATCTCTCCGGGCTACTGGGAAAGGGCGCCAGGGAGGTGGGTTGACAGGGCGCCCTCTCTTCCGCTATAATCAGGGCGTCGGGGTTATTCCCGCGGGAAGACAAGATTTCTTTTGGGTCTTTTGACGCTGGGGAGTCGTCTAGTGGTAGGACGCCAGGTTCTGGCCCTGGTAGCGAGGGTTCGAGTCCTTCCTCCCCAGCCATTTGTATTTCTTTAGTGGACCGGGCGCATTCACCTGAAAGGGCTGGCTCAACCAGCCCGTTTTTTTTTCAAGCCTCCCGCGGGACGGCAGGAAAGGGGAGGGGCGGCGTGTAAAATTCAGATTAAAGTGACTAGTTGCAAAATGTAAAAAAGTGCAAGAAACCCAGGGACAGGCAGGATTATGCTTTTGCAGCGAAAGGAGGTGCATGCAGTGGGTGGAAGAAGGTATGTCATCCTTGGCAACGGC
>JASBVW010000008.1 GCA_029961005.1 Bacillota bacterium | reverse complement strand
GTCCATGATGTCCGTTTCCTTGCGGAACGTTCCCCCGCCGCAGTGTGAGCAGCGGTAACCGGGAGGCAGGATCTCCTCCGCCGGCCGGATGAACCAAGCGTCCGACCCCTCCCGCGCGAAAAGGTCCCGCACGGCGGCGACGGTGCGCTCGTCGAGGACAGAGCGGCCGCAATCCTCGCAGTAGAAGATGGGAATGGGCACGCCCCAGACCCGCTGGCGGGAGATGCACCAGTCCCTGCGCTCGGCCACCATATTCTTAATCCGCTCTTCCCCCCAGGGGGGATACCAGCGGACCTGATGAATGGCCTCCAGGGCTTTTTGGCGAAAGCCTTCCACCGAAGCGAACCACTGCTCGGTGGCCCGGAAGATCACCGGATTTTTGCACCGCCAGCAGTGGGGATAGGAGTGGGTGATCTCTTCCCGCTTGGCCAGGTAACCTCCCGCCGCCAGATCCCGCATCACCGCCTCGTCGCCTTCCCTTAAGGTCAGGCCGGCGTACTTCCCTGCTTCCGCGGTGAAGCGCCCGTCGGCCGAGACGGGGCACAAGACCGGCAGGCCGTAGGCCTCGCCGAGGAGGAAGTCCTCTTCCCCGTGGCCGGGGGCGGTGTGCACGCACCCCGTCCCTTGATCCAGCGTCACGTGCTCCCCCAGCACCACCGGCGAGTCCCGCTCGAAGAGGGGATGCCGGCAGCGCACCCCTTCCAGCTGGCGGCCAGTTAAGGTGTTCCTCACCTGCGGAGCGCGCCAGCCCAAGGCCCGAGCCACCTCCGGCAAAAGGTCGCGGGCCACCACCAGGTACTCGCCTTCCACTTCTACCACGGCGTAAGTGAAATCAGGGTGGACCGCCACCGCCAGGTTGGCGGGAATGGTCCAGGGGGTAGTAGTCCAGATGAGGAAGGAAGTCCGGGCAGGGCCTACCCCCAAGCGCCCTCCGTCCTCTCGCACCGGGAAGCGGACGTAGATGGAGGGCGAAACCCGGTCGGCGTACTCGATCTCCGCCTCGGCCAGGGCGGTCTCGCAAACCACGCACCAGTACACCGACTTTAAACCTCTGTAAATGTAGCCCTTCCGGGCCATCTCCCCAAAGACTTCGATTTGGCGGGCTTCATACTCCGGGGCTAAGGTGAGGTAAGACTCCTCCCAGTTGCCCCACACGCCCAGGCGCTTGATCTCGTCCCGCTGGATGGCCGCGTATTTTAGGGCATAATCGCGGCAGCGGCGGCGAAACTCTACCGGAGGAATCTCCGCGCGGTTTAAGCCCAGGTCCTTGATCACCCGCTGCTCAATGGGCAGGCCGTGAGTATCCCAACCATGCACCATGGGCGCGTAGTAGCCTCGCAGGCTGCGGTATTTGATCACAATATCCTTCAAAATCTTGTTCAGCGCGTGCCCAATGTGGATGTGGACGTTGGCATAAGGTGGCCCGTCGTGGAGGATAAACTTGGGCCGGCCTGCTGACCGGGCCTTTTCCTGAACGCGCCGGTAAATACCGCGCTCCTCCCAGAAACGCTGCACTTCCGGCTCCCGCTGCGGGAGGTCGGCCTTCATGGGAAAATCCGTCCGGGGAAGATTAAGGGTTGAACTGTAATCTTTTGCCTGGCCCACAGTGGTCGCTCCTCTCCTGGTCTAACACTCCTGGCCGGAGGCCTCCGGGGAAGAAGGGGCCGCACTGGCCGCCGCCTCGGCTTCCCCCGACCCGGCCTGCAAAATGCGCAGGTAAGTCTGCAAAAGGGTGCGCAGCTGAGTGCGAAAGAGGTTTTCCTGGCGCCGCAGCTCTTCCAGTTTATGCAATTCCTGCTGAATCTGGCCGCGCACCTCCTGGATCATGCGCGCCCCCTCCACCCGAGCCTGCTCCAGAATCACCGCCGCCTGAGCCTCGGCATTCTTCCGGATCTCAGCGGCATTTTCCTCCGCCAGGCGGAGGTTGCGCTCCGCAGCCTCTTGGAGCCTGGTTAACTCTTGCACTTTCTCCCGGAGGCGGGCTACTTCCTCCTTTAAGGCGTTGTTTTCCCGCCACAGTTGCTCGTATTCCAGCACCACTCGATCCAGGAAATCGTCGACTTCTTTCTCGTCGTACCCGCGGAAAGAGCGGTGAAAGACCGCGTTCTGGATGTCGAGGGGAGTAAGCATCGCCACTACCTCCTAGTTTGGCCCAAACCGGACTAATCCCGCACTAAAGCAGGCTGAGCAAGACCCGCTCCACCACCTGGAGAAGCAGGATCGCCACCAGGGGTGAAAGGTCAATCCCCCACTCCCAACGGCCGGGTAAGGCCCGCCGGATGGGCGCGAGCAAAACCTCTGTGCTGTCGTACAGAAAGCGCAAGACCGGATGGCGCCAGTCCAGGTTCAGCCAAGAGAGCAGGGCGCGGAGGAGGATGAGCCAGGTATACACCTCAAAGGCGGTGCGCACCCACAAGGCCAGCATCGCTAACGCTCCACCTCCTTTGCTCTCCGCTCGGCCGCGGGTGCCCCCAGCTCCCGCGACCGGGCCGTGGCCGCTTCCACCGCTCGGATCAGGGCAGCCCGCACCGCCGCCTCCTCCAGGCAGAAGAGACCGGCCGCCGTGGTCCCGCCAGGGGTGGTGACCTGCCCTTTCAACTCCGCCGGGTGAAGCCCCGTCTCCAACACCATGGCCGCCGCCCCTAAGGCCGTCTGGGCCGCCAGCAGCAAAGCGGCTTCCCGGGGCAGGCCCATGCGCACTCCGCCCTCGGCCAGGGCCTCAATCGCCAGATAAACGTAAGCCGGCCCGCTGCCGCTCAAGCCCGTCACCGCGTCCAGAAGTCCTTCGGGCAGGGTAATGGCCCGCCCCAGCGCAGTAAAGATAGAAAGGGCCCGCTGCACGTGCTCTTCGCCCGCACTCCGGCCGGGGGAGACCGCCGCTGCCCCCTGGCCCACCAAGGCCGGGGAGTTGGGCATCACCCGGACCACCGGCGTACCGGCGGGCAGGTGTTCCTCCAAATAAGCGGTGGAGATCCCGGCTGCGATGGAGATGACCGTCTGCTGCGGCCGCAAGGAGGGGCCCCACTGCGGCCAGACCTCCCGGATCACCTGGGGTTTCAAGGCCAAAAGCACCGTCTCGGCCCAGCTGACAGCCTCGGCGGCCTGGGTGGTGATCCGGCACCCGGTCTCCTCTCGCAGCTTTTCCAGCTTTCCCCGCTCTAAATCCACCGCCATGACCTGCTCCGGCGCGATCAGCCCCCGGCGGACCACCCCTTTAACGATGGCCTGGCCCATTACCCCAGCCCCTAAGACCGCCAGCCGGCCCCCTGTCCACATCGGTTACCCCTCCACTCCTATCTTTGCAGAAAGAGCATGCCGTGATCATGCAGCAGTAAAGCATGCTCCGCATCTATCTCGACGTCGGCCGGGACAAAAAGATAAATCCCGTCGCTCACCTTTTGCACGTGCCCGTCCAGGGCGTAGACCGTGCCGTTGAGGAAGTCCACCACCCGCTTGGCCGTCTCCCGGTCCAGATTGAGGAGATTGGCCACCACGGGGTGCTCCTCTTTCAGATGGTCGGCCACGATCTGGACTTCGTCGAACTGACTGAGGGCCACCACCACCACCCTCAACCTGGCTCCGGCCCGTTCCGGCGCCCGCGCTCCAGGAAAGGTGACCACCCGCACCCGGCGGGAGGAGCCCTCTTCGCCCGGCCGCCCCTTGACCTCCTCTTCGTACTCTTCCACCTCTTCCTGATAGCCTAAAAGACTTAAAATGCGGTCCAAGACTTTCGCCATGGTCAACCCCTCACCCCTGGTTGCGAGGGCCGAAGATGGCGGTCCCCAGGCGCACCAAGGTGGCCCCTTCCTCCACCGCCACTTCAAAGTCCCCGCTCATGCCCATCGATAGCTCGGTCACTTCAGTCCATCCCTCTCGCACCGCGGCCGCGCGCAGGCGGGCCAGGGTGCGAAAGAAAGGGCGCACCTCCTCCGCCCGCTCGGTCGCAGGGGCTACGGTCATCAGCCCGCGGACCCGCAGCCCGGCCAAGCCGTGCACCCGCTCCAAAAAAGGCAGGACCTCTCCCGGGGCTAATCCCGCTTTGGTGGCCTCCCCGGAGACATTGACCTCCACCAGCACCTCCACCACCCGCCCCGCCGCCGTCGCCCGGCGCGCCAATTCTTCGGCCAAGGACCAGCGGTCCAAGGAGTGGATCAGGTCGAAGAGCTGGAGGGCCGCCTTCACTTTATTGGTCTGCAGGGTACCGATCAAATGCCACCTGACCGCCGACCCCAGAGCCGGGCGCTTCAGCCTGGCCTCTTGCACCCGATTTTCCCCTATCTCGGTCACCCCGGCAGCCAGAGCGGCCTGAATCCGCGGCACATCCACGTTCTTAGTTACAGCCACCAGGCGCACTTCCTCCGGGCGGCGTCCCGCCCGCTGAGCCGCCCGGGCGATCCGCTCCCGCACCCGTTCCAGATTCGCCGCGATCCTGTCCTTCTCCTGGTTTTCCAACCGCCCCCACCCCTGCTTGTATAATGCCTTCTCTCCCCTCCCCCCAACTCCTGCCGCCGGGCTTAGAGAAGCCGGGCCGCCATCTCCGCCACCGCGGAGCGCTCCCCTTTGACCAGCATGACGTGCCCGGTGAGGGGCTCTTCCTTCAACCTTTCCACCAGGTAAGTTAAGCCGTTGCTGCTGGAATCCAAGTAGGGATGGTCAATCTGGTAGGGGTCGCCGGTGAGGACGATCTTGGTCCCCTCGCCGACCCGGGTGATGACCGTCTTGATCTCGTGGGGGGAGAGGTTTTGGGCTTCGTCCAGGATAAAGTACTGGCCGGGGATGGAACGGCCGCGAATATAGCTCAGGGCTTCAATTTCTAAGACGTTGAGGTCTTTGAGCCCCTGGACCACGTGCTCCAGTTTTCCACCTTTCTCCCGTCCACTGAAGATGAGCTCTAAATTGTCGTAGAGCGGCTGCATCCAGGGGCGGAGCTTCTCCTCCACATCGCCGGGCAAAAAGCCCAAATCGCGGCCTAAAGGAATGACCGGCCGGGAGACCAGGAGTTTCCGGTAGGTATTTTCTTCCGTCACCTTATACAAACCGGCCGCCAGGGCCAGCAGGGTCTTGCCAGTGCCGGCACGGCCCACCAGGGTGACCAGCCGGATCTCGTCGTTGAGCAGGAGCTCCAGGGCAAAGCGCTGCTCCCGGTTGCGCGCCTTAATCCCCCAGAGGTCCACCTGCCCGAAGCGCAGGGGAAGGAGCTTTTGCCTTTGCGCTTCCACCCGCCCCAGCGCCGACTTTCCTGTCCCGTTTTCGTCCTCCAAGGCCAGGAACTGGTGCGGAAAGAAGGCCAGGGGCGGCTCCGCCTCCGGGAGCAGATCCAGGGGAAGCTCCCCCTCCGCATAGAAGCGGTCAATCAAGGCAGGAGGGACGGGCAAGCGCCGGTAGCCGGTGTAAAGCTCTTCGATGTCCACCTTGTTCGTCCGGTAATCCTGGGCCTGGATACCGATGGCGTCGGCCTTAACGCGCATGTTGATGTCTTTGCTCACCAGAATGACCGGCTGGGGGACCCCTTCCTGGCGGGACAGAGCCAAAGCTACGGCCAGGATCCGGTTATCCGTTTTGTTGCGGTCCAGCCCCAGGGGCAGGGCCTCCCAACCCTGGTGATTCAGCTCCACCCGGAGCGTGCCCCCTTGCTCCAGCATGACGCCCCGATTGAGCTGACCCCGGGCCCGCAGGGCGTCCAGCTCCGCCGAAACGCGCCGGGCGTGGCGGCCCACCTGATCTTCCCGCCTCTTCTGGCCGTCCACCTCCTCGATCACCGCCAAGGGGATGATCACGTCGTTATCCTGAAAGGAATACATGGCCATGGGGTCGTGCAACAGCACGCTGGTATCGAGGACAAAAGTCTTCTTCACCGCTCGCCTCTACCTTTCTCTTTGCTTTGTATTGGGGGGGCCAGCAGGACGCGCACCCCCACGGGGAGGCCTGTCACGGCTACCCGCTCGGCATCGCCGCCCACCACCGAGACCGGAACGAAGCGGTACCGGCCCGCTTCGCGCAGGTAGACTCCCGCTCGCCCCTGCCGGAAGGCCAGGGCGCGGCGCGGAATGACTATCCCTTCATACTGGCTGTAAACCACCCGCACCTTCACCTGCCTGGCCCGGGCAAGTTCCGGCACCTCCTGAGCCACCCGGAAGACTACCCGTTGCGGCCAGACCGCGGAGGCGTACTCTACCACGGCTTCCAGCGGCCTTCCTGGGCGCCCGCGGGTCAGGTAGATCCAGACCCGCTCTCCCGCCTCCAAGAGTCGGGGAGCGGAGTGCACCTCCGCCGCCACCCAAAACCTGCAGTTGTCCACCACCTTAAAGACGGGCGTCCCCGGAGAAATCGGAGCGCCATCGCGCACCCCCCGCCCCCGCGGGTTTAGCCGGTTCAGCCGCTGCCACAAGTCCGGGGAAGCCGTCAGCGCCTCCAAAAGGGACGGATTTAAACTTTCTTCCAGGCCGTCGGTCCAGTAGCTCACCGTTCCGGCCTCCTGGGGCCGCAGCTCCACAGTAAAAGCCTGGACCTCTTCTTCCAGCAGAGCTTTCTCCTCCTGAAGGCTCCGGTACTCCTCCTCTTCCTGCGGAGTCAGAGGAGCCGCCTTCTGGCCTAGCAGCGAAGGGCGGGCAGTTAAGGCCCGTAACCGGCGCTCCACCTCCTCCCAGCGCCTCAGCCAGGCTTTTTGCGCCTGGGCGTTCGTTACCGTGGCCACCAGCGTCCCCGGCCGGATCCGCTCCCCTTCCGGGACCAAGGCGTTGACTACGCCGCCGCTGCGGGAGCGGTAGACCCGCTCCTGGCGAAAGATCAGGGCGGAGACGGTGACGCTGCTCTCAATCCTGCCCGCTTCGGCCGTCCTGGTGAGAAACAGGTACTCCCACAGACTCGCTGCGGCTTGTCCAAACAGAAAGAGCGCCAGAGCGCACAAACCGATAAAAACAACCGCCCTCGCCCGCCAGGGGCGGAGACGGGGAAAGCGGTCCGGCTTCCGTGGCTCTCTGAGCGGCCTTCTCTTAGGCCACCTTTTATAACGCCACCTGATGGACGACCTTGACTCCATGGCGCACCAACTCTGCGGCCAAGGCTTCCGCATTTTTGACATCCAGCCGCAGGACTATCCCGGCTCGCCCCGGCGCGGTGCGGAAGGTAGCCAGGCTGATGATGTTGATCCCCTGATCCCGCACCACTCCCGTCAGCTCCGCCAGCATCCCCGGCTTGTCTTCTACCTCCAAGGTCAGCCTGGTGCCCGCCCGGTCCAGGCCCATCAACTCAATCAGGGCGTTGAAGAGGTCCGTCTCGGTGATAATCCCCACCACCCGCCCCTCTTGGACCACCGGCAACCCCCCGATGTGATGTTCCCGCATTAAAAGGGCCGCCTCTTCGATGGTGGCCTCGGGGCTGACGGTAATCACCTTGCGCGTCATCACCTCGCGCACCGTCATGCGGGAGAGGAGGTAATTCAGCTCAAAGACGCTCAAGGTAGTAGCGGGAGAGGGGGCGACGCGGTACAGGTCCAACTGCGTCACGATCCCCACCAGTTTCTCTCCTCGCGTCACCGGGAGGCGCCGGATGCGGTTCTCCTGCATCAGCTTAAGTGCTTCCAGGATATTCAGCTCTTCCCCCACCGTAATCGGATTGGGCGTCATCTTATCGCGCACGAACATCGGGCTTCGCCTCCTCTTCCTCTTTGCCCGAGTATAAACTTCTCTCTCTGGGCGCCCATTCCTTTTTTTACATCCACTTCCCCCCCAGAATGGCCAAACCGAGGAGCCACACGTACCAAGAGAAGAGGCTAAGCCGCCACCGCTGCAGGATCGCCAAAAGCGTCGAAATAGCCAGCCACCCGCCTAAAAAAGCGGCGATGAATCCTCCGGCCAAGGCCGCTGGCGAGTAGTACGCCCCTTCAGCCCAGAGGTGCGGAAGCTCCAGCAGCCCCGCTCCAGCAATGACCGGTATGCTGAGGAAAAAAGAAAACCGCGCCGCCAGGGTGCGCTCGATCCCCCTCGCCATCCCCGCGGCGATGGTGCTCCCGGAGCGCGAGACCCCGGGGATGATCGCCACCGCCTGCCCCAAGCCAATAAAAAAAGCGTCCTGCATCCCCAGAGCCTGCCACCCCCCGCTTTTTTGCACCCGCCCGCCCCAGCGCTCCGCGGCGTACAGAATCACCCCGGTTAAAAGGAAAGCCGCCCCTACCGCCTGCACACTGTGGAAAAGCGCAGCGAAGAAGTCCTCCAGGAGCAGACCCAAAACCGCCGCCGGGAGCGAACCCACGAGGAGCAACCGGCCCAGGTGCCAGTCGCGCTGCAACAAGGCCTGAGCGAGCTCCCGCCGGAAGTAGATCACCACCGCCAGCAGAGTAGCCAAATGGAGGAGGACGTCGAAGCTCACCCCCACCTCCGGCAACCCCAAAAGATGTTGCATCAAGACCAGGTGGCCGGAGCTGCTGACGGGGAGAAACTCCGTCAAGCCTTGAACGACCCCTAAGAGCACCGCCTGCAGAACATTCATCTCCTCTGCCCCTCTCTGAAGAACTTTCAAGCCCTTTCAATTCGCCTTTTTCCCGCCAACTCCTACCTCACCGGAGCATCACCTCCAAGAGGCGGGCCAGCTGCCCGGTGCAGGGCAGCAGAAGCAGGCCGGTGCCGAGATTGAAGAAAAAATGGGCGTTGGCCAGTGCCCGGCCGGGGTCGGAACTGGAAGAAAGGGCAAAAGCGGTGAAGGGGTCCAGCACCGGCAAAATGAGCGCCACCGCCGCCACATTGACCAAGAGATTGGCCCAGGCCGAGCGCCGGCCAACCGCAGTGCCTGCGGAAAGGCCAGCTAAAAGGGCAGTCACACAGGTGCCTACGTTGCTCCCCAACATCAGGCAAACCCCAGCCGGACCCGAAATGGCGCCGCTGCGCACCAAGGCGATCAGAGTCCCTATCACCAGGCCGCTGCTCTGCAAAAGGCCGGTCACTGCCGCTCCCACCGCCATCTGTTCCCAGGGGGAGCCGCCCGCTCGCTCCAACCAGGCAGTCACTCGGGTGCCCTCCCCCCAAAAGGTAAAGGTCTGCTCCAAAATTTGCAGGCCCAAAAAAAGGAGCGCTCCCCCTCCCATCAGGCGGCTCAAAGAAGCGCTTATCCTCCGCCCCGGGCCGCGCCACGCGCTGAAAAGCCCGCTCAAGAGTAAGGCCGGCCAGAGAATCAATTCCGGCGGCAGGGTGAAAAGCTGCACTGCCAGGGAGGTGCCCACGTTTGACCCCAAAACCACCCCTACCACTTGTTTCAAGTCGACCAGCCCCGCCTCCGCCAGGCCCACCAGCATTACGGTGACGGCGCTGCTGCTCTGCAAAGCCACGGTGAGCAGAAACCCGGTGAGAAAAGAAGAAAGAGGCGTGCCGGTGAAGCGGGCCAGAAACTGCCGCCCTCTCTCTCCCGCCAGCTGACGCAAGGCGGAAGCTATTACCCGCAACCCGGCATAGAAGAGCGCCCACCCCCCGGCCACCCAAAAGATGATCGCCACGCCCTCTGCCCCCCTTCCCCATGGATATGCGGCAGAGGGCCAAAATACGAGGGGCGGAACCCCTCTTAAGGGTCCCGCCCCGCCAGAAAGACCGGGCTGCCCGGCTGAAAGAAGGGATGGAGGTAATCCTCGGGGTTGGTGCTGATCACCCGCTCTACTCTGGCGCTGCCATTCCCCCCTGGAGAGACGGAGAGGATGACCCCGTCCACCTGAACCTCTACGGGGGCGGCCGCCTCTTCGCCCCACTCTTCGGCAAAGATCTCCTCGGGCGGCAGGATGGTGTAGAGGATCACAGCCCACCCCTCCTTCGGGGAGCCCCCCACCGATGGCGGAGCGCCAAGAGCCGCCGGTGTCGAGGGCGACCCGCCCACGGGCGAGGGGGCGTACCCAGCTCCTCTGCGCCTGCAGGAGGGATCGGGGGCGCAGGCGAGTCCTCTGCCTCCCCCGCCTCCTCCGTTAACTGGCGCAGCTTCCGCATCGCCTCGGCCATTCCGCCTACCTCATCGATGATCCCGGCCTTCACCGCTTCCTCCCCCACCAGGACGGTACCGATGTCCCGCATCAACTCACCCGTGCGGAACATGAGATCGCGCAGCCTCTCTTCGGTGATGCGGGAATGCTCCACGATGAAGCGGATGACCCGATCCTGCATCTTGTCCAGGTATTCATAGGTCTGCGGGACCCCGATCACCATCCCGGTCAGGCGGATGGGATGGATGGTCATGGTGGCGGAGCGAGCGATAAAAGAATGATCGGCCGCCACTGCGATAGGGATGCCGATCGAGTGCCCTCCCCCCAAAACCAGCGAGACCACGGGTTTGGACATGGTAGCGATCATCTCTGCGATGGCCAGGCCGGCCTCGATGTCGCCCCCCACCGTGTTGAGCAGGATGAGGGTGCCTTTGATGCGGGGGTTTTGCTCGATGGCAACCAGTTGGGGCAAGACGTGTTCGTACTTAGTAGTCTTATTTTTCGGCGGCAGGATCAGATGCCCTTCGATCTGGCCTACTACCGTCAGGCAGTGAAAACTCGGCTCAACAACAGGGGCAGGCACGGAGACCTGCCCCATGTGTTTCACGCTTTGTAGGGCCACCTGTTGCCCTTCCGGCGACCGGGCCGGATCAGAAGCGGGGGCCGCAGGAGCGGGGGCCTTGACGGGTACCGCTTTCTCTTCCATGGGATCACCCTCCTGGTCCGGTGTTAGTATGGCGAATTAGGACCAGGAACATGCGGCCTTCAGACTTCCATGATGATGGGCAAAATCATGGGGCGCCGCTTGGTCTTTTCATACAGGAACTGGGAGAGGGATTCCCGCACGTTGGCCTTGATGGTGGCCCACTCCGTGGCCCGCTCTTCCTGGGCGCGGGCCAACGCCTCCTTCACCCGGCTGCGGGCCTCTTCCATCAAGCCCTCCGCCTCCCGCACGTAGACAAAGCCGCGGGAGATGATGTCCGGCCCTGCCACCGCCTCGCCCGTCTGCTTGTTGATGGTCATGACCACAATGAGAATCCCGTCCTGGGAAAGCAGCCGGCGATCCCGCAGGACGATATTCCCCACATCGCCCACGCCCAGCCCGTCCACCAGAACCTGCCCCGCCGTCACCTTTCCGGCGACGCGGGCCCCTCCCGCCGTGATCTCCACCACGTCCCCGTTCTCCAGAAGAAAGATGTTCTCCTCCGGGATGCCTACCGCCTTGGCCAACTGGCTGTGCTTGACCAAGTGGCGGTATTCGCCGTGCACGGGGATGAAGTAGCGCGGCCGGGTGAGGTTCAGCATCAACTTCAGCTCCTCCTGGCTGGCGTGGCCAGAGACGTGGACCCCCGAAAAGGCCTCGTAGATCACCTGGGCCCCCTGCTTAAAGAGGGAGTTGATCACCCGGCCCACCAGCCGCTCGTTGCCCGGGATGGGAGAGGCCGAGATGACCACCGTGTCGCCAGGGATGATGCTTAATTTGCCATGCTCTGAGGCAGCCATGCGGGTGAGGGCGGACATGGGCTCACCCTGACTGCCGGTGGTGATGATGACCACCTTCTCCAGGGGATAGCGGTCGACCTCTTCCAAATCGATCAGGACGCCGTCCGGAATGTGAAGGTACCCCAGCTCCCGGGCGATGGTGGCCATGTTGACCATGGAACGCCCGGTGATGCAGACCTTGCGGCGGTACTTTACGGCCGCGTCTACGATCTGCTGGATGCGGTGAATGTTGGAGGCGAAAGAAGCCACAATTATGCGCCGGGGAGCTGTGCGGAAGACCTCGTCGAAGGCTTGTCCCACCACGCGCTCGGACATGGTATAACCCGGCCGCTCCGCGTTGGTGCTGTCCGAGATGAGCAGGAGCACTCCCCGCTCGCCGTACTCCCCGAACTTGTGAAAATCGGTTACCATGCCGTCAATGGGGGTCTGGTCCAGCTTGAAGTCCCCCGTGTGGATGATGTAGCCCAGGGGCGTCTCGATGGCCAGTGCCACCACGTCGGCGATGCTGTGGCTCACCCGCAGAAACTCCACGCGAAAAGGGCCCAACTGCACTTTGTCGCCCGCCTTGATCCGGCGCAGATCCACGTCGCGACCCGGCGGCAGCTCCTCAAATTTGGCCTGCAGGAGGCCCAGGGTCAGCTTCGTTCCGTAGACGGGAGCGCTCACCTGGCGCAGCACATAGGGCAAGGCCCCGATGTGGTCTTCGTGGCCGTGGGTGAGGAGGATGCCCCGCAGGTTTTGGCGATTCTCGATGAGGTAGGAGATGTCGGGGATGACGAGATCGATCCCCAGCATCTCGTCGTCGGGAAACATCAACCCGGCGTCGACGACGATCATCTCCCGCTCGTACTCGATCACCATCATGTTCTTCCCGATCTCGCCTACCCCGCCCAGGGGGATGACGCGCACCGCTTTAGGGCGCCGATTTTTAGCCATTGAACCTACAACCCCCGCCCTCAAGCCAATAGGCCGCAGCGGCGCAATTCATTGCGCACCGCCTCCACCTGTTTGGGCTCCGCCTCCCAGAGCGGCGGCCTCACCCCGCCTACCGGCAGGCCCAGCTGGTTAAGGGCCGTCTTGACCGGGACGGGGTTGGTAGTAATGAAGAGCACGCGGAAGAGCGGCAAAAGCCGCTGGTGGATGGCCGCCGCCTCCTTAACCTTGCCCTGGAAGAAGAACTCGATCATCTCCTTGATCTGCCCTCCCACCAGGTGTGAAGCCACGCTGACCACGCCTACGCCGCCCACCGCCAGGACGGGCAAGGTCAGGGCGTCGTCGCCGCTGTAGACCTGCACCCGCGGGGGCAAAAGCCGACAAACCTCGGAGATTTGGTTCAGGTCTCCGCTGGCTTCTTTGATTGCCACCACGTTGGGTAGTTCTGCCAGGCGTGCCATCGTCTCCGGAAGGAGATTCACCCCCGTCCGCCCGGGGATGTTGTAGATCATGATCGGAAGTTGCGTGGCCTCGGCAATAGCCCGAAAGTGCCGGTAAAGGCCCTCCTGGGACGGCTTGTTGTAATAGGGGACCACCGCCATCAGGCCGTCTACGCCCGTCTTTTCCGCCGCTTTAGCCATTTCCACCGAAGCCTCGGTGTTGTTGGTCCCCACATTCGCCAGCACGGTCCCCTGGCCACCCACCGCTTCGGCCACCACGGCAAAGAGCTTCAGCTTCTCCTCCTTCGTCAGGGTGGGGGATTCACCGGTGGTACCGGCTACCACCAACCCATCCGAACCGGTGCGCACCAGTTTCTCCGCCAGTTTGGCCGCCTGGTCGTAATTCACCTGGAGCCTTTCGTCAAAAGGGGTGACCATGGCCGTCAAAACTCTACCCCACGCCTGCACCCGCTTTTCCATTTTGCGTCTGACCTCCCTCGTGCTCACAAGGCAAAAGCTGTATGAAGAGCCTGCACCGCCCGCGCCAGATCTCTCTCCCACACCAGGCAGGAGATGTTGGCGTGGGAATCGCTGGTCTGAAAGATAGGGATGCCCTCCGCAGAGAGGGCGCGCACCACGCGCGCCATGACCCCCGGAATCCCCCTCATCCCCGCCCCTACTGCCGACACCTTAGCCAGGGAGCGCCTGGTCTCTACCGCCAACCCCTGCTCTTCCAGGGCAGCGGCCGCCTCGTCCAGCCGCTCCTCCGGGACGACAAAACAGAGCACCTCCGGCGAGAGGTGAATCATGTCCAGCGAGATGCCGCGCTGGGCCAGGGCCTCCAGGGCTTGCAAAGCCCGCCCCTCCTCGTTTAGGTCCTCTTCGGACCTCACCTTGACCTGAGCCAGCCCTTTGCTATGGGCTATACCCGTCACCAGGCGATCGCCCGCCACTTGGACGCTGATCTCGGTACCCTCCTCCTCTTCAAAAGTTGAGCGGACCCACAAAGGAACGCTCCCAGCCATAGCTATCTCCACCGCCCGCGGATGTATCACCTTGGCCCCCAGATGGGCCATTTCACAGACTTCGCGGTACGTCAGGCGCTTCAGCGTCTTGGCTGAAGGCACCAGAGAGGGGTCGGCGGTTTTGATCCCATTGACGTCGGTGTAAATCTCCACCGCCTCCGCCTGCAGAGCCACCCCCAAAGCGGCAGCCGTAGTGTCGCTCCCGCCCCTGCCCAGGGTGGTGATCTCCCCTGCCGGGGAGATCCCTTGAAACCCCGCCACCACCGCTACCCGGCCCGCCCGGAGATGTTCCAGGATCCGCCGCGGGCGGATCTCCAGGATCCGGGCCTCTCCGTGCTCCTGATCCGTGATGATCCCAGCCTGCCACCCGGTCAGCGGCACGGCAGGAAGGCCGGCCCTCTGCAAGGTTGCGGCCACCACCACCGCCGCGATGACCTCGCCGCAGGAGAGCAACAAGTCCACGTCGCGAGCTGAAAGCCCGTTTACAGGCTTGATCAAGTCCAGGAGGGTATCGGTGGCGTAGGGGTCGCCCCGCCGGCCCAAGGCAGAGACCACCACCGCCACCTGATACCCTTGCTCTACCGCCTTAACTACCCGCCTTGCGGCCAGGCGCCGCCTTTCCTCTGTAGCTAAGGAGGAGCCGCCGAACTTCTGGACTAAAACAGGCACCTGCTCTCACCCGCACACGTTGTCAAAGCAGCCCTTCACTCCGCATCCATTCGGCGATCTGGAGAGCGTTCAGGGCCGCCCCCTTGCGGATCTGATCGCCGACCACCCAGAGGTTGAGCCCGGCCTCCACCGTCAGATCGCGGCGTATCCGCCACACG
>JASBVW010000300.1 GCA_029961005.1 Bacillota bacterium | reverse complement strand
GCCGGCGGCTGGGGCTCGTAGCGGCCGCCGGCGTGCGCGTAGCCGACCGCGTGCTCCGGCACCCGAACGCCCGGCCTCGGTTGGAGGAAGGTGGTCCGGGACATCCCCAGGGGCCGGAAGACGGTCTCCTCGGCAAAACGGGGGAAGGGGAGGCCGGACACTCGTTCCACCAGGTACCCGGCCAGCGCGAAGTTGTAATCGCTGTAGGCGACCCGCTGCCCGGGCGGATCGACCTGGCGGTAGGGCCGGTCTGCGAGGTACTGCTCGAGTGTCTTGACGTTTTCGGGGTGCAGGGCGACCGTCCCAGCCCCCCGGTCGGTGAAGCCGCTGGTATGGGTGAGGAGCTGGCCGGCGGTTATGGGCTGCGGAAAGGCCCTTCTCAACGGGAGACCTTCGAGGTGACGGGTGACATCGTCATCCGGCTTCAGAAGGCCCCGGTCGAAGAGCTGCATCACCGCCGTGGCCGTGACGGGCTTGGAGACGGAGAACGCCCGGAATACCGTCCTTTCCGGGTCGACGGGAATGCGGCGCTCGACGTCGGCGAAACCGTATCCCTTGAGGAGAACGACCTCTTCCCCGCTGACGACGGCCACGGCCGCGCCGGGGATCTGGTAGCGCCCCAGGGCATCCATCATGAACGCGTCGACGAAGGCGTTCAGGCCGGGGAGCTCGGCCGGGGCCGCGGCGGTCGCCGTGCGGGCCAGGGATGCGAACACGAGTAACACGAGGCACAGGAGTGGACGCCTTGTTCGCCTGGGCCCCTTCCTGCGCATCGGATCGGTCCACCACCTCCCAGGTGTTCGAGAAGGGAAGGAGCCGGAACGGAGAAGGCTCCTTTGCGTGGAGAAGTATGGCTTCTTGATCTCGATCCGGTCCGCGGCCACGGGCAGGCACGCGACCCGGGCTGGTGGTTTCGGTGAATTCTTGATCCCTGCGCGTTGGACTCTTCCTGGCCGCTTTTCTCCATTCGTTTGCCCGAAGTGTCCACGTCTTTTTCCAGTAGACGACTGGCTACATGCCGGTAAATCTCGCCTTTGTCCCCAGGGCCAGTGCCCAGGATCACAACAACCACTTCTCGTGCCCGTACCTGCCAGACAATCCGGATCCGCTTGCGATCGACGTACATCTTGCGGTAACCGGTCAGGTTGATCCCCATTCGGTTCCCCAGTGGCTGTCCCGCAAGCGGATTTTCTTGAATCTTAAGCAGCTGGGCAGCCACCTTCTTTTTTGTCGATCCGTCCAGCTCTTTGAATTCGCGATAAGCGGATTCCTTGAACCTCAAACCGAACTTATTCTGGATCGATCCGCCTGAGGTCATCCGGATCAAGGCCCTCCTCGCGTAGCAGGGCCTCCAGGTCGATCACTTCTGGCTCGTCCTGTCGCTCTTCGATCATCTTCGCAATCACCAGGTGCTCTACGATTTCCTCGAACTCGACCAGGCGTTCGTAATCCTCCACGCTAAGAAGAACCGCTTCAATCTCGTTGTTCCGGGTGATGAAGAACCGCTCGAGGCTTGTCTGTGTCCGGTCAAGGTACTCGGCAAACCGGCGCGCCATCTCGGTGCTGGAGACCATCTGCTTCCGGTCCAACTTGAGGGCTGGCACGCTCTATCCCCCCTGCTGCAAACGGTTTCGGCTCCACTGCCCCTGCGATTCGATGCGCCTGCGCGTATTATTATACGCGGAATCACGCGGAAGAAAAAGCGCGGCAAGGCCCACATCGCCCTCGCTCCGGGCGGCACCCATGTTGGTGGGCGATCCCGGCTGGACGGCAAGGTCGCACCCGGGCGCCGCAAACGCACCACCCTGGGCCGCCACCTGGCCCGGGCAGGCTGCACGCGCCAGCCGTTACGCAGCAAAGCCGCCCGGAGTCTACTGCGCCGCGCGCCGACGCCTGGCGACTCGCGCGATAGCGTTAACCTAGCGCTATGCTAGCGTTATACGCTTTAGCGCGAGGATAGCGCTCGAGCACAGCAGGAAAGCACGGGGCCTCTTTGGGAGCAGGTGGAGCAGGCACTGA
>JASBVW010000299.1 GCA_029961005.1 Bacillota bacterium | reverse complement strand
GTAAAAGACTATGTGCACCGCTCGCCTGTCCTCCATCCAATTGGGTCGCCAACTCAATTTTTAACTTCTCCAGCTTCGGGCAAACTCCTTTCCCCACCGGGTACACTTACAGGCAAGCCCCCCGGGGGCAGGCGGCGGGGTATTGACGGATTGCGATATCGGGATGTAATATCGAAGTATAAAGTAAAACCCGAGACAGGACGGACTCTTTCTGCGGAGGTGGCACAAATTGAGAACCGACCAAGGGAAGCCCCGCTGGGCTCGGCAAGCCGTCACAGTGCTAGCCAAGCTTCTCGCCATCGCCCTGGCGGGGACGGCCCTCAACTGGTGGTACGGCCAGGCGCAGGCAGCGCTCCCGGCAGCCCTTCTTTTCTTGGCCGGGACTTATCTGGTGGTAGAGGCAACCGAGGAGTTCGTGGAGGGGATACTGGGCACAGCCGTTTTACTGGCCGTCTCCCCCTTCGCCCTGGGTGTGGTCTTCGGAGGCTTCGACCCCGAGAACCTGGGGGCCGGCTTGGCCGGTGCCGCCCAGGGCCTGCCTGGCGTGGCGCTGGGCACCGTTATTGGCTCCTCCACCTTCCTGCTTACGGTGGCCCTGGGGCTGGCCGCGCTTCTCGTGCCGCTGCAGGTGGAGGTACCGCGTCGGCACATTCTGCTCACCCTCGTCTCTCCCCTTCCCCTGCTCCTCTTCAGCCTGGACGGGCGGGTGGCGCGCTGGGAGGGGCTGGTACTCCTCCTGCTCTTCCTGCCAGCCATTGTGCTGATCCTGCAGGGCTCTCGCGTCCAGGGCCGGGCTTACCAGCGCAAGGAGGAAGTGGAGGAGGTCCTGGAGCATAAAGAAGAGCGACCCGTCTGGTTTTACCTTTTGCTGATGATCGCCTCTTTGGTCTTCATCACCTGGGGGGCGGGCTTGATGGGGGAAGGAGCCAAGGGCCTGGTGCAAAGCCTGGGCATCTCCGACACCCTGCTGGGCATGGTCTTTGTGGCCGCCGCCGTCTGTTTTGAAGAGATCGCCCGCGAGGTCATCCCGGCTTACCGCGGCCATCCGGAGATCAGCATCGGCAACATCCTGGGTACGGTCCTCTTCTTCGCCCTCTTCAACGTGGGACTGATCGCCCTGGCGGTACCCCTGCAGGTGGAGCCCTCGGTGCTGACCCTGCACTGGCCCTTTATGTTGGGGGCCCTGGTCCTGGTGAGCGCCTTCCTCCTCACCCGGCGGGTGGAGCGAATGCAGGGGGCCGTTCTCCTGGCGTACTACGCCCTCTATCTCGTGGCCAGCTTCGGGTGGGGTCGATGAGGGACATCCTCCTGAGTTTCATCAAGATCCACATCCTCTTCCACGCCGGCCAGGCGCCGGTCTACGGCGCCTGGCTCCTGGAAGAACTGGCGCGGCACGGCTACCGGCTCAGCCCCGGCACCCTCTACCCCACCCTGCACGCCCTGGAGGAGGCGGGCTACTTGGAGCGCAGCGAGGAGGTGGTAGAGGGCAAGGTGCGCAAGTACTACCGCCTCACCACCGCCGGACGCGCCGCGCTGGACGAGATCGGCCGCAAGATGCAGGAGCTGGCCGGCGAAATCCTGGCTAATCCTCTTTCCCCTGGCCGCCCGCCTGGCTCCCCTGCCCCATCCGTTTGAAGACGTGCAGGAGCTCCATGGGTAAGGGGAAGAGGATGGTGGAGTTGCGCTCTACGGCAATCTCGGACAAGGTCTGCAGGTAGCGCAGCTGGATGGCCGCCGGCTCCTCTCCTATCACCCGGGCCGCTTCCCGGAGCTTCTCCGAAGCCTGCAGCTCCCCCTCGGCGGCAATGACCTTTGCCCGGCGCTCCCGCTCGGCCTCGGCCTGCTTGGCCATGGCCCGCTTCATGGTTTCGGGCAGCTCGATGGCCTTGATCTCCACCGCCGTCACCTTGATCCCCCAGGGATCGGTGGCTTCGTCCAGCAGGGTGCGCAGGACGCTATTGAGCTCCGCCCGCTTGGAGAGAATCTCGTCCAGCTCGTGCTGCCCGAGGACGGAACGCAGGA
>JASBVW010000298.1 GCA_029961005.1 Bacillota bacterium | reverse complement strand
GAGAAGATGATCCCCTATTACCCTCTGGGGGAGTTTCGCACCCCTTCCGGAGGGGAAAGAAAGTCAGCGGGGGGTGACCAGGGTGCTGCATGAGGTGATCGCGGCTGGTTTTGGCGGGCAGGGGGTCATGGTGATCGGGCAACTGTTGGCTTACGCAGGGCTGGAGGAAGGGCTCAACGTCTCCTGGTATCCCGCTTATGGGCCGGAGATGCGGGGGGGCACGGCCAACTGCACCGTAGTCCTTTCCGACGCCGAAGTGGCTTCGCCCGTGGTCAGCCGGCCTTCAGCCGTTCTGGCCATGAACGGGCCTTCCCTTGAGCGCTTCGGGCCGCGCGCCCGGGAGGGAGGGCTGATCCTCTTCAATTCTTCCTTGATCGCGCATCCGCCGCCTTACTCCCACGCGCGGTCTTTCGGGCTCCCGGTCAATGAAATCGCCCTGGAGCTGGGGGAGCCCCGGGTGGCCAACATGGTCATGCTGGGGGCCTTCTTGGGCTTTACGGGGGCGGTCAGCCTGGCCAGCGCGGTCAAGGCCCTGCAGAAGGTCCTGCCAGCGCGGCGCCATCACCTCATCCCCTTAAACGAGGAAGCCCTCCGGCGAGGGGAGAGGGCGGCCTTGGCTTTGCTGGAAGATCGGCGGTGCGCCAACGAGGGGTGAGCAAAAGGCGATGCTGAAAGCCAGTCCGCAGAGGGTGAAAGAGACCTTTTTGGCGTTGGCGCGGCTGAACAGCCCGCCGCGCCAGGAGCGGCCGGTGGCGGATTGGTTGATCCGAGAACTGCTCCAGTTGGGTTTTGAGGTGGAGGAGGACCGGGCAGGGGAGGCCGTGAATGGCAACAGCGGCAACGTGCTGGCCCGACTGGGCGGAACTCTGCCGGGGTGCCCGGCGCTCCTTTTTTCTGCGCATATGGATACGGTCCAGCCCACTCCCGGCTTGGAGCCTTTAGTCGAAGGGGAGGTGATCCACACCGGCGGCCGGTCCATCCTCGGGGCTGACGACAAAGCCGGGATTGCCGCCATTCTGGAAGGGATACGCCTGGTCCTGGAGAGCGGGTTTCCGCGCCCGCCGGTGGAGGTGGCCTTCACCGTCTGCGAGGAAGTGGGCCTTTTGGGAGCCTTGCACCTGGATCCTGCCTGGGTCAAGAGCCCGGCCGCCTTTATTCTGGACGGAGAAGGACCGGTAGGCAGTTACATTGTGCAGGCCCCTGCGCAGGAGGAGTTTAAGGCCGAGGTCTACGGGCGGGCTGCTCACGCCGGGGTGGAACCGGAGAAAGGAGTCAACGCCATCCAGGTAGCGGCGGAAGCCATTGCCTGCCTGGAGTGGGGCCGGCTGGGCCGAGAGACTACGGCCAACGTAGGCTTAATCGAAGGGGGGCAGGCGGTCAACATAGTACCCGACCGGGCGCGGGTGCGGGGAGAGGTGCGCAGCCACGACCCGGCTCAACTGGAGGCCCAGGTCAGGCGCATCAGGCAATCCTTCTTGGAGGCGGCCGCCCGGCGCGGAGCAGAAGTGGAGGTTCAGTTTCGCCGCTCCTTTACCAGCTTCCGGCTGGACCCGCAGACGCCGGCTTTACAGACCCTGCAGGCGGCGGCCCGGCGGATAGGCCTCAAGATCCGTCCGGTGGTGGGAGGCGGGGGCAGCGACGCCAACGTCTGGAATGAGCGGGGCGTGGTGGCGGTCAACCTGGGGATCGGGGTGAAGGGGGAACACACCCCGCAGGAGCGGGCTTCGGTGGAGCAACTGGTCAGGGCGGCCGAGCTGGTGGCGGCTCTGATTCTGGAGTGGGGTCGCCCATGATCGAAGTGCGGCGGGGGCGGGTGAGCAGGGTTTTGGCGCGGCGCGCTGGCTTGGTGGAGCTGGAGGTGGAAGAAGGCGGCTCGCTCCGGCGCGCCGCTGCTTACGAGGCCCTGACCGGGCCGGTGGAGGAGGGGCAGGAGGTCATCCTCAACACCACCGCCACCGCCCTGAATCTGGGTTCGGGGGGGTATGACTTCGTCCTGCACGTGCTGGGTAACGACCGCCGAGAGC
>JASBVW010000297.1 GCA_029961005.1 Bacillota bacterium | reverse complement strand
CGCAGGGGTCAGCCGCCAAGGGCCGCTCGAGCTGCCTGGTGGAGGTGAAGTCGGTGACGCTGGTGAGGGCGGGAAAAGGCCTCTTCCCGGACGCGCCCACGGAGCGGGGGACGCGCCACCTGGCGGCTTTGAGAGAGGCCAGGGCGAAAGGGCTGCGGGCCGCCGTGGTCTTCGCAGTGCAGCGCCCGGACGCCTTTCTGGTCCTCCCCCATGACGCCACCGACCCCCGCTTCGGCCGGGCCCTGCGGGAAGCGGCCCGGGCGGGGGTCGAGCTCTACGCCTTCAGCTGCCAGGTGACGGAAGCGCAGACCGTGCCGGCCCGGCCCCTGCCGGTGGTGCTGCCTTAAGTAAACCCCGTCAATGCAGCATCGCCTCGCCGTGCCAATTCCGGAGCGCCTCCCGCGCCACCGCCTCCCCCGCCGCGATGCACTCCGCCGCCCGGTGAAATTCGTTCCAGGCCACCCCCTGAACTGCGGGACGCCACACGGTGACGCGCTCCTGGAGGAGGGCCGGCGGGCAGCAGGACCGCTTTTCTTCGGAGAGGGTACAGGAACGGGCCAGCGCCCGGAGGCTGGGCGGCCACATTTGGCTGGCGCGGGTGTAAAGCCGGAAAGTCACCTCATGGCGGCGCGCCACCGCGCGCACCCTGGAGCCCCAGCGGCGCACCCGGTACACCAGGGCGTGCAACTGGTCGGTTCCGTCCACCGGAGAACTGACGTCCACCGCCAGGACCCTTTGGGCACCCAGGGCCAGGGCCTCGGCTACTGGGAGGGGCGAGAGGAGGCAGCCGTCGAAGAGGGCCCTTTCGCCCCAGCGCACGGGGGCCATCAGCCCCGGCAGGGCCGAACTGGCCAGGACCGCCCGCGCCACCGGGCCTTCTTGTAGCACGACCGTTTCCCCCCGCTCCAGGTCGGTGGCCACCACGGCCAAGGGATGTCTCAGCTCAGGAAAGGAGACGCCGCCGGTGAGGGTGTGCAAAAACTCCTCCAGCCGCCGCCCTCGGATCAGCCCCTCCCGCGGCCAGACCGGATCGCACAGGGAGAGGGCGCGGCGGCGGTTCATACACAAGGCCAGCGTGTAGAGGTCCTCAAGGCTGTAGCGGCCGGCAGCCCAGGCGGCTCCCACAATGGCCCCAAAGCTGCTGCCCACTACCAGCCCGGGTTTGATCCCCGCTTCGAGCAGGACCCGCAGCACGCCCAAGTGGGCGTAACCGCGGGCCCCTCCCCCTCCCAAAACCAGTGCCAGCGCGGGACCTTTCTCCTGCATCTTCCGCCTCCCTTCATTCACCCGATCTGCTCCGGCCCTTCACAACCCATACACTTATGTCAAAAAGCCGCCTTTCCCCCTTTCCTCCGCCTGGAGTAGCTCTCCCCCGCCGGACCCGGCCTCGCCAAGAGCAGGGCTTTGATCTCCTCCTTCACCTGAGCGATCAGGGCCGCCCTCTCTGCCCGAAAACCGGGGTTGGACGGCGAAAGCACTCCCTTCTCGATCGGCAGGCCGAAGGCCACCCGCACCTTGCCCCGCCGGGGCCACCAGCGCCCCAGAGGCCAAACCTGGGCTGAACCGGCGATGGCCACGGGAAGAAGGGGAGACCCCGTGCACAAGGCCAGATGGGCCGCCCCCGGCAGGGCCACCTCCGCCCGAGCAGGAGCAATGCCGCCGGAGGGGAAGACGCCCAGGACCTCCCCCCTCTCCAGAAGCCGCCGGGACTCCTTGAGCCACTGCGCCCTTCCGCTGCTCGGCCGCACCGGGAGAACCCCCAGGGCCCGCAGGAGCAAGCTCAGGCCGGGGTAACTGAAGAGGTAGGCCGCGCCCAGGAAGGTGATCCGGCGGCGCACCGCCACCCCCAAAAGCAGCGGGTCCAGGATGCTGGCGTGATTGGCTGCCAGAATGAGGGGGCCGGTGGAGGGCAGGCGCTCCGCCCCCTCCACCTGAAGGGCGCAGAAAGGCAGCAGCAAAAGGCGCACCAGCGCCCGCGCCAACCAGTAAAACACGGGCCTCTCCTTTTCCTTGACCCTCCGCCTTTTGCCTCCGCC
>JASBVW010000296.1 GCA_029961005.1 Bacillota bacterium | reverse complement strand
CCCCACGCAGGTGCCGTTCCGTCCGCGCGAAGACCGGCCGGTTTATTGCCGCGACTGTTTCCAGAATCACCGCTACTAAAATCTGTGCGACCGGCCAATGCCCCGGCTACCTTGCAGCGCTCTCGCTGTAAGGGCCGGGGTTTTTTGTGCCTGGGCGACCCTGGCAGCGCAGGATTTATCCGCTGGGCAGGGGAATATTACAGGGTAAGAGATGCCAGAGCATGGCAGACGACGGTCAGCAGAGGTGAAGGCAGATGCAGTTGACAGTGAAAGGGAAGAATCTGGAGGTAACCCCTGCTCTCCGCCAGTATGTGGAGAAGCGCCTGGCGAAGCTGAGCAAATTCTTCGACGACCGAGAGGTCATCGCGGTGGTCATGCTGCGCCTGGAGCGGGAGCAGCAGATCGTAGAGGTGACGCTCCAGGTGGGTAGCTTGCTCTTGCGCGGGGAAGAAGGGACTGCCGATATGTACTCGTCCATCGACGGGGTCCTGGAGAAGTTGGAGCGGCAGGTCCACAAGTACAAAACCCGCATCAACCGCAAACTGCGCCAGGAGAATCGGGAGGCTAACACGGCCCGGGGTTCGGTCAACGTTCCACCGGAGCCGGAAGAGGTGGCGGAAGGGGCGGAGGAGGTCCCCTTGCGCGTAGTCAAGACGAAGCGGTTTGCCATCAAGCCCATGTCAGTGGAAGAGGCCATCATGCAGATGGACCTTTTGGGACACGATTTTTACGTCTTCTCCAATGCCGAGTCGGAGGAGGTCAACGTGGTCTACCGCCGGCGGGACGGGACGTACGGCTTGATCGAGCCGGAGTTTTAAAAAATTGGAAGGATTATTCAGCCGGGGAAGCGAATCTCATCCCCTGAGGATGAAACTTCCAGGTACAGGAAAGACGGGGAAGGGCGATGGGGGAGAACGGGAACCTGCGGCCGGATGAGCTGGTGAGGCTGATCGAAGGGGTGGAGGGCGTGGTCTCCTGCCGGGTGTTGCTCAACAACCAGGGAGAGCTCCTGCACCTCTACATCCTGGCGGATCCCTCCGCCGAGGCCAAGCAGATCATGCGCGACGTGGAAGCGGTTTGCCTCTCGCAAATGGGGCTGCGCCTGGACCGCAGCCGGTGCAGCATCACCGGTGTGGTGGAAGAAGACGAGAGCGACTCTCTGTTGACCCGGCTGCGCCCCCACTCCGTGCAGAGTTCTTTCTGTGAAGGTACGCTGGAGGTAAAGGTGGAGCTGCACTCCCGGGAGGGGTTGTGCTACACCGGCGTAGCCAGCGGCCAAGCTTCGCTCTACACCCGGCAGCGCCTGGCAGCGCTGGCGACCCTGGCGGCTTTGGAAGAGTCTTTCGGCCACACCTGCCGCCTGACCCTGGAGGATGTGGTCGTCTTTGAGATCGGGCGCTTCGAGGGGGTACTGGTGGCGATCACCATGCTCACACCCCTCGGGGAGGAGGTGGTGGTGGGATCATCCCTGGTGCGGGGCGATCTGGAAGCGGCGGTGGTCAGGGCCGCCTTGGACGCCGTCAACCGGCGGATCTTCGTCGCCTCGTAAAAGTGAAAAGCGTAGCAGGACGAGCTCGAGACAGATCGGCCCTGGAGCGGAAGTTGGATGGCAGCAGTGGTCTAAGGTTTGGGCCGGTGGGGAAGGAGAGCACGGAAAAAGGTTCCACCTTCAGTTGAGCGGAGCGAGCGCACAAGAGGCCAACGGACCCGGCGCTCCCCTCTACCCGGTCAGCAACCGCCGGGCGCGGGCCCGGACGGGATTTCGGGCCTGGCTTAGAGGCGCGGACAGGGGGGGTGGAGCGCGAGTTTGACTGAACCGGAGGGTTCCCTCGATGTTGAAGAAGCTCCTCGGCGTGGCCGTGGCACTGCTGGCCCTGATTTTGGGCGGCGGCGCACATTTCTCATTGTAATAGGATTCGCCGAAGCTCAATTCTCCCCGGCCCCTTGAGCAAAGGGGTGGGTGCCGTGCAGAAGGAGATCGTACCCGGCGCTTCCTTGACAAATCAAGTCCCAATCATCTTCCTGGCGGGGGGGACG
>JASBVW010000295.1 GCA_029961005.1 Bacillota bacterium | reverse complement strand
CCACAGAAGCGGCCGGATGCGCACCGGCTCCTGGCGCAGGGCGCGCTCCACCAGTTCCACCGCGGTGCGGACGTGGGCCTCCAGCATCCGCTCCCCGGCCTGGGGCGAGGACAGGGCCGGCGCGCCCAGATAGGGCTTCATCTCCGGATCGCCCACCCAGGCCAGCGTGGCCGCCAGGTGCTCCAGGTCGCCGGCCAGGGAGGAGCAGCCCAACCGCCGCACCCACCCGGCCAGCCGGGAGAGCAGGCGCGCCCCTCCGCGCGGCCGGGGCGGCAAGGCCGGGGGAAGCTCCCGGTAGCCGGGGGACACCAGCTCCGGGGCGAAGGCCAGCACCAGAGAGGTCTCGTTGGTCCCGGCGTGGCTGTCTGCGTCGTCGCCGCACCGCCCTGGCCCCAGGCCGGTTTCCTGGAGAAGTGCCGGGTCCCGGAGGACCATCCGGCGGTAGAAGCGGCCGAAGGGGTCCAAGAGGTAGAAGCGGTGGCGCCGCCAGGCCCGGCGGGCCGCGGCCTCAATGGCCATCTGGTGGCGCGGGCCGCCGTGGTTGTCGGTTACCAGGAGATAGCGGAAGCCCTGGCCCGCCAGGCCGGCGGCATAGGCCAGGAGCAGTTCTTCCAGGACCGGGGCCGGCACTCCCACCGACCCCTGGACCGGCAGGGGATCGGCCCCGGCGTAGAGGGGCGGGAGCAGGACAAAGGTCAGATCAGGCCGGCGCCGGGAGAGCTCCCGCAGGCAGCGGCGCTGCAGCTCCAGAGCCACTAGGACATCCGTCCCCACCGGCAGGTGCGGCCCGTGGACCTCCAAAGGGCTCACCGCCCACAGAAAAATAGTCTTTTGGCGGTCCAGGGCAGCCAGCTCCGCCCCGGTCAGGCGGGCGTACTCGAAGACCCGCCCCTCCCCCGCCATCTCCACAGCGGTACCCATTCCCCCCTCCGCCGCGGCACTCATGCTCCTCCCCCCTCGCCCTCTCCGGCCGACTTCCCCGGCTCGCCGGCGGCCTCGTCGATGCCCCGGTTGGCCAGCCGGTCGGCTTCCTTATTCTCCTCTCGCTGCACGTGCACCACAGCAGAGCGGACAAAGAGCGACAGAAGCCTTCGGGCCTCCACCCAGAGGGGCAAAAGGTGCTCCTGGCGCACCCGGTACTCCCCGCTCAGCTGGCGAGCCATGAGCTCGCTGTCGGTGTAGACCGTCACGCCGGCGGGGCCGAAGTGCTGGGCGGCCCGGAGCGCCCGCAGCAGAGCCTGGTACTCGGCCACGTTGTTGGTGGCCTCGCCCAGGTAGGCACTCTCCTCCAGGAGCAGGTTCCCCTCCTCGTCGCGAATGACAAAGCCGATCCCTGCCGGCCCCGGATTGCCCCGGGCGGCCCCGTCCACGTGCACGATCAAATGGCGCGCCTTCTCCATAGCTCACTCCACCGGCAAAATTTACACCGTTTCGACGCGGTCGACATCTTCCTCCGGCAGGAAGACCTCCACCCGCCCAAGGCCCCCGCCCTCCTCCCCGGCCGCCCCGGCGATCCGCGCCTGCAAATAGGCAGCCAGGGGCGGCAGGATTGGCGCCTCAGTGGCGGCGTGCCCGGCATCCAACACCGCCAGCCCCAGGCGGCGGGCCTCCTGCCACTCGTGGTAGTCCAGGTCCCCGGTGAGGAAGGCATCCGCTCCCCGGGCCGCCGCCTGGGGGATGAGCCTGCCCCCGCGCCCGCCGCAGACCGCCAGCCGGCGCACCGGGCGGTCCGGCTCGCCCGCCCAGAGCACCCGCGCCGCCCCCAGGCGCTCCTTGACCCGGTGGGCCAGTTCTCTCAGGCTGCACTCCTCGGCTAGCTCCCCCAAGCGGCCCAGCCCCGCTTCCGCCCCGCTTTCCCCTCCCGGCCAGAGATGCGGATGGGCACAGAGCCCTGCACTCCCTCCCGGCCTCCGGCCGCGGAAACCTCCGCGCTGGAGCGGGGCCAGCGGGACGGAGTTTTGCAAGCCCAGAACCTGCGCCAGGGCGTCGTTGACCCCCCGGGCGGCCACGTCCAGATTGGTGTGGGCGCTGTAAATGGCCAGATCCGCCGCAACGGCG
>JASBVW010000294.1 GCA_029961005.1 Bacillota bacterium | reverse complement strand
TGAAAGCGGTGGAGATAGCCGCTGCCCGGGGCCTGGAGATTCCCCTGGTCTATAACACCGGCGGCTACGAAGAGCTGGAGACCCTGCGCCTTCTGGACGGGGTAGTGGACATCTACATGCCGGATATGAAGTACGGAGACGAGGAGAAAGCCCGGCTCTACTCCGGCGTAGCCGACTACGTGGCCGTCAACCGGGCGGCGGTCAAAGAGATGCAGCGCCAGGTGGGCGACCTGGTGGTGGACGAGCGCGGGCTGGCGGTGCGGGGGCTCATCATCCGCCACCTCATCCTCCCCGCCGACGAGGCCTCCACCGCTGAGGTTTTGGCGTTCATCGCCCGGGAGATCTCCCCTCACGCCTTTGTCAACCTGATGGACCAGTACTACCCGGCTTACCGGGCCTGGCGCCATCCGCCCCTGGACCGGCGGATCACCCCCGCCGAGCTGGAGGCGGCCCGCCGGGCCGCCCGGGAGGTGGGGCTGACGCGGGTGGTGAGCTGAACGCGAGGCGGGCCTGGGTTGGCCGGGCGGGCAACTAAGCTCATGCGGGACGCGGCACAGTACGCCCAGCCGCGCTTTTCTCAGTGAGGGCCCCAGCAGAGGGGGCCCTTTTTGCTCCCTGGCCGCCCCGCTTCCCCTTTGCCCGCCCCGCCCCGCAAACGCGATAATAAGGACGAAGGGGGGAGGAGGATGCGCCTGCGGCCCGGGACCGGTAGACTTCTGGCCGGCGCCGCTGTAGCGGCAGCCGCCGCCTTTTTCTGGCTCAGCCGGCCGTACCCGCCCGCAGCCGTAGTGGACCGGTGCGAAGGCGGGTGGGCCCTGCTGGAAGTGAGCGCCGAGGGCGCGGCGAGCTTCTTCGCCTACCCGCGCCGCAGCCTGCCTCCCTCTCTGCCGGACGGGCTCCTTCTGCGGCGCGGACGGCCGGATTGGCCCGCCACCCGCCGGCGCCGGGAGGAGCTAGCCTCGCTCCTCCGGCGCCTGGCCGCCCTTCGTCAGCCGGTCCAGGAGGTCCCGGATGCGCCCCCGCTGGCGCGCCGTGGCCTCCCGGTCGATGCGCAGATCCACGGCCAGGATGTGCCCTTCCCGCACCCCGGCCGGCAGAGCTCCCCGGGGCCAGGGGACCTCCACCCCTTCCACGAGCAACACCGCGCGCTCTCCCTCCAGGCGGTCAACGGCGGCCAGCACCCGCCGCGTCTCCGCGCTCTCCGCTGCCACCCGCCTCACCCCTCTCCGCCTTGATCTGCCAAGTGGAGCCGTCGATGGCCAGAATCACGGTGCCGTTCTGATCGGTGCGCCAAACTTCCACGCCCCGGGCGGCCAGCCGCGCCAGGACCTGCCGGCTGGGATGGCCGTAGGGGTTGTCCCTCCCCACTTGAATCACCGCCACCCGGGGACCCACCCGGGCCAGAAAGGTCGATCCCGTGGAGGAGTTGCTGCCGTGATGGGCTACCTTGAGGATTTGCGCCCGCACGTCTGACTGCCGCAGGAGCGCTTCTTCTTGCTCCCGCTCGATGTCCACCGTCAGCAGGAGGGCCACCTGCCCGTAGGTCAGCCGCACCACCGCGGAGGCGGCGTTGAGGTCTCCCTCCTCCTCGGCCCGGGCCACCGCCTCCGCCCCCGGCCACAATACCTGCGCCTTGATCCCTTCCTCCAGCGGCAGCTCGACGCCCCGGCGCGCCAGGCGGAAAGGAATGCCTTTTTGCTCGATGAGCCGCAGGTAGCGCTCAAAGGTGGAGGTGGTGTGGACCACCCCGGGGTCGTAGACCACGCCCACCGGAAAGGCTGGGAGAACTTCCAGGAGCCCCCCGATGTGATCGGCGTGGGGGTGAGTGCTGAGCAGGACGTCGATGCGCTTCACCCCCAGCCTTTTCAGGTCCCGGACCAGCCGGGGCCCGGCCTCCGGCGGCCCGCCGTCCACCAGCAGCACCCGGCCGCCGGGGGTGCGGACCAGGATGGCATCCCCCTGGCCCACGTCCAGGAAGAAGACGCGCAAAAGATCCCGGCCCGGGGCGGGCGCCGGGCTGGGGGCCGAAGCGGTCTCCGAGCCGGGCGCCGGGCTGGG
>JASBVW010000293.1 GCA_029961005.1 Bacillota bacterium | reverse complement strand
TCAATTTGGATGAACTCCTGGTGCGGGTGCTTTCGCCCGCCCTGCGGCGGCACGCTGGCCACCGTGCCCTCCAGGATCTTCAGCAGCGCCTGCTGCACGCCCTCACCCGATACATCGCGGGTGATGGAGGGATTCTCCGACTTCCGGGCGATCTTGTCTACTTCGTCGATATAGACGATCCCCCGCTCCGCCTTTTCAATGTCGTAATCGGCGTTTTGAATGAGCTTGAGCAGGATGTTCTCCACATCTTCCCCGACGTACCCGGCCTCGGTCAGGGAGGTAGCATCTGCAATCGCGAACGGCACGTTCAGGAGGCGGGCCAGGGTCTGCGCCAACAGGGTCTTGCCGGAACCCGTGGGCCCCAACATGAGGATGTTGCTCTTTTGCAGTTCTACGTCGTCCAGCTTCCCCGCGGAATTGATCCGCTTGTAGTGGTTGTAGACCGCCACGGACAAGGCCTTCTTGGCATGCTCCTGCCCGATCACGTACTGATCCAAAAAGGCCTTGATCTCTTTGGGCTTGGGTATGCTCCCCAGCTCGACCTCGGTCTCTTCGCTGAACTCCTCTTCGATGATCTCAGTACACAGTTCGATGCATTCGTCGCAGATGTAGACGCCCGGCCCGGCGATCAGCTTCTTGACCTGTTCCTGAGTTTTGCCGCAGAAGGAGCATTTGAGCTGACCTTTCTCATCGCCGAATTTAAACACCACCATCCCCCCTCTACGGCTTTTTAATCTTCCTCTTGCTGCCGTCAAAGATGCTGTCGATAATCCCGTACTCCCTGGCCTCTTCCGCCGACATGAAATAATCGCGGTCCGTGTCGGCTTCGATGCGCTCCAAGGGCTGGCCCGTGTGCCGCATCAGGATCTCGTTGGTGGCTTTTTTCAGATAGAGGATCTCCCGCGCCCGAATCTCAATGTCCTTGGCCTGCCCTTGAAATCCGCCCAGGGGTTGGTGGATCATAATGCGGGAATAGGGCAAGGCATACCGCTTTCCCTTGCTCCCCGCCGCCAGCAGGATGGCCGCCATGCTGGCCGCCATTCCGATGCAGATCGTGGAGATCTGGGGGCGCAGGTACTGCATCGTATCGTAGATGGCCAACCCGGCGTAAATCTCGCCTCCCGGGCTGTTAATGTAGAGGTAGATGTCCTTCTCTGGGTCTTCGCTCTCCAAATGCAGCATCTGAGCGATGACCAGGTTGGCAACGTAGTCGGTGATGGGACCACCGATAAAGACGATCCTCTCTTTGAGGAGGCGCGAGAAGATGTCGTAGGCGCGCTCTCCCCGGTTTGTCTGCTCTACCACTATAGGCACGAGAATGCTCATCTTTAAACCTCTCCTTCGCCCCGCCGCTCCGCCCCGGCCGCTTCGGCTGCCCGGGCGGCGCCGTTCGCTTCAGCCGCCCTCTCCTCAGCGATCTCGGCGGATTGCGCTAGAAACTCCAGCACCTTGTCGATGCGGATCTGGTTCAAAACGCTCTCCAGCCGACCTTCTCGGATGAGGCGCTGCCTCATCTCCCCCAAGGCCGCCTTATCCCCTTCGTCCAGCCCCATGAGCTTGGCAATGCGCCGGTCCACCTCTTCCGGCGTGGCCTCGATCCCCTCTGCTTTAGCAATGGCCTCCAGCACCAAGGCCCTTTTAACTTCTTCCACCGCCGCAGGGCGCAGCTCTGCCTTTAAATCCTCTTCGGTGCGCCCCGGACCCAGAAAATCCTCCAGGGAGCGGCCCCGATGTGCCAGCTCCACGGCCAGGTCGCGCACCTTGCGCTCCAAGCGCCGCTCGACCAGGACCTCCGGCACCTCGACCTCCGCCCCCGCCGTAACGGCAGCCACCAGCTGCTCCGCCACCTCCAGCTCCGCCAGGTGCGCCCGTTCAGCCGCCAGGTTTTCCCGAATGCGGGCCTTCAGCTCCGCCAAGTCGGCAAAATCACCCACGTCGCGGGCAAACTCGTCGTTTATCTCCGGAAGCACCTTCTCCTTTATCTCCCGGACCACTACTTTAAAGACGGCTTCCTTCCCGGCCAGCTCGGAATTGGGATACTCTGAAGGGAAGGTCACCGTCA
>JASBVW010000292.1 GCA_029961005.1 Bacillota bacterium | reverse complement strand
ACCGGGTGCGCCACCAACTCGCAGACGGCCTTGGTGTGGCCCTCCCCGGACAGTTCGCCGATCGCCTTCAGCTCTTCCTCGATCCGCCGGAGGATGTCTTCCCGTTTGGCCTTGTCCCGGGCGGCCTCCTTCGGGTTGCGGACGACGACGTACCGCTTGCGGGCTTCCCCGTCCCCCACCACGACCTCCTTCACCTCGATGTTGTCCCGCACCCGCTGGTACCGTCCGGGCCGGGAGAGGGCCGCCTCCACGCTCGCCTTGCCGCTTTGCATCTTCTCCCCGGCGATGTAGTGCCCACCGGCTCGCTGCACTTCCCGCAGGTTCTCCTCCGAGGTGAACCCCCGGTCGAAGACCATGATCACGCGTCCCAGCTTCCAGCCGGTCAGGTCCCGCTTGACTTCCTGGATGACCGAGACGTCGGCGGTGTTGCCGGGCCAGACCCAGCAGCGCACCGGGATGCCCTCCCGGGTGACCGCCAGGCCGATCACCACCTGGGGCAGGTCCGGGCGGTGGTCCTTGGAGTGCCCCCGGCGCCGGATGCCCTCGCCTTCCCCGTCCTCCTCCTCGATCTCGAAGTAGGTCGAGGTGGTGTCCAGGAAGAGGATGTCGACCTCGAGGTTGAGGAGGTTCGCCGTGGAGAAGAACACCCGCTCCTCCAACCGGTCGGCCATCGCCAGCAGGGCGTCCATCGCCCGGTAGAGCTGGTGCACCGGGATCTCCTGGAGCCCAGGGATGAACACGTCGCTCCGAAGCCACGCCTCGACCGCCAGCTTGCTGGAGGGAGCAAGACAGCGGTTGGCCACCATGGCGAAGATGGCCTTCTCGACATCGGTGCGGAAGGCGCGTTCGGCGAGGGACTTCTGGATGGCGTCCGGGATGCCGAGCTGCTCCCAGAGCCGGAGGAGGAGCCAGGCCCCGCCGATGGGGCGGCTCTCCTCGAAGCGCAGCTCGGACGTGTCCTCGCCGGCGGCCTCCGCCTGGGCGCGCAGGGCGTCCTCGGGGGAGAGGAAGCGGGAGATGCTGCGGACGAGGCGGCGCAGGGCCTCGACGTCGACCTGGTCGACCCGGCCGAAGTTGTAGAGGACCTGGGCTTTGGCGCAGCCGGCTTGGGAGTCCCAGACGTTGTGGGCGAGCTGGAGGTAGCGGACGACGGAGCCGTCCTTGTTCTTGCGGGAGGTGGTGCGGAGGTACATGTCTAGAGTATATGCCAAAACCAGCCATATTTCAAGGGACAACAATACAAATCGTGTGCCTATGATTTTCGAGGCTTCGGGTCTATGCCAATCGCGCGAACCCGCTTCCAGACAGGCTTCTCACGTAGATGTGTGCGCGATACGACCCCAAAACTGTCGAACTCCGGTCACAGCCCCGCGGTCAACCACCCGTACGGCCCTGGCGGATTCTAGTGGCGGCCGGCCCTGCACTTCGGGTTCTGGGGCGCATCCCCACCACGGGCTGCGCCCCTTCAGCGCCAGCAGGCCGGTCACATCTCATGAACGGCCATGACATCGTCGCTGGTCACCGGAGCGACAAATAGCGCGGGCAGCAACAGCTCCGAAGCCACGCCTCGACCGCCAGCTTGCTGGAGGGAGCAAGACAGCGGTTGGCCACCATGGCGAAGATGGCCTTCTCGACATCGGTGCGGAAGGCGCGTTCGGCGAGGGACTTCTGGATGGCGTCCGGGATGCCGAGCTGCTCCCAGAGCCGGAGGAGGAGCCAGGCCCCGCCGATGGGGCGGCTCTCCTCGAAGCGCAGCTCGGACGTGTCCTCGCCGGCGGCCTCCGCCTGGGCGCGCAGGGCGTCCTCGGGGGAGAGGAAGCGGGAGATGCTGCGGACGAGGCGGCGCAGGGCCTCGACGTCGACCTGGTCGACCCGGCCGAAGTTGTAGAGGACCTGGGCTTTGGCGCAGCCGGCTTGGGAGTCCCAGACGTTGTGGGCGAGCTGGAGGTAGCGGACGACGGAGCCGTCCTTGTTCTTGCGGGAGGTGGTGCGGAGGTACATGTCTAGAGTATATGCCAAAACTAGTAGAGCGTTCCAGAAGTCCTTTCCTCCCCTTGCGGAAGGCCTGACGAAAA
>JASBVW010000291.1 GCA_029961005.1 Bacillota bacterium | reverse complement strand
GCCGCCTCAAATTGCCTCTCTCAATCCACACAGGCAACGGCAACTATTCAGGTCCCCTGGTCGCTGGGGGGGAGGGCGCCCAGGGGCAAGAGGTGATCGGCGTCTCCTCCGGCCGGGTGTTGACAGAGATGTGAAATAGATGTATAGTCCAAATAACATTTCATGTAACCGGGGCGGTGGGTCAGGGATGACCCGGGCCGAACTCGAACAGCTCTCCCGCGATGCCCTGATCGATCTGGTCCTCCGTCAGCAGGCCGTGATCGAGGAGCTTCAAGCCCTCGTCAACCGGCTGCAAAGGGAGCTGGCTGCTGCTCAGGCGCGCATGGCCGAGTTGGAGGCACGCTTGGGCCGACCCCCGAAGACCCCCGACAATTCCTCCGTCCCGCCCTCCAAGGCGTTCAAGCGCAACCGCCCCCAACCGGACCAGCCCCGCAAGCGGGGACCGAAAGTGGGCCATGTGGGCGTCACCCGCCCCCGGGCCGAGCCGGACGTGACGCTGGAGCTGCGGGTGGAGCGCTGCCGCCGATGCGGCCAGAGTCTGGATGCGGCGGCTCAGCAGCCCAAGGAGTGGCGGCAAGTGGTGGACCTGCCGCCTATTCGGCCTGTGGTCTACGAGGCCATCGCCTACGAGGCGACCTGTCCCCACTGTGGCGAGAAGCAACAGGCGGCCTTCCCCCCGGGCTTTCCCGCCCCTCAGGCGTTAGGGCCCTCCCTACGAGCGGCCATCACTTACCTCTACGCCCTTCAGCACCTTCCCTACCAGCGCCTCCAGAGCATCCTGGCAGGGCTCTTTGGCTTGAAAGTGGCCGTTGGCAGCTTGGTCAATGCCGTGCACCGGATTGGGGCAGCCCTGGCGCCTCAGGCCGAGGAGATCCGGCAGGCGGTGGTGCAAAGCGCGGTGGTGAGTTCGGATGAGACGGGCGCCCGCATCGATGGCCAGAACTGGTGGCACTGGGTCTTCCGCAGCGAGGCAGCCGTGTACCATGTGATCGCCCGCCGCCGAGGGGCGCAGGTGATCGAGGAGACCTTGGACGGGGCACAGCCGGAGGTCTGGGTGAGCGACCAGTGGCGTCCCCAGCTCAAGGCGCCGGCCTCCCAGCACCAGCTGTGTTTGGCCCATGAGCTTCGGCGCTTGAAATTCGCCGAAGACTGCGGGGATACGGTCTTCGCCCCCCGCATGGCCCAGCTGCTGCGCCGTGCCCTACAGCTGGCCCGGAACCGGGTGGCTTGGTCCGAGGCCGAAGTGCAACGGCGCAAGGCCGAGATCGAACAAGAACTGGACGGCTTGCTCCAGCTGAGCCCTATGCATCCCGAGGGAGAACGCTTGCAGGAGACCTACCGGCGCCAGCGGGACAAGCTCCTGGTGTTTCTGGAGCGGCCCGAGGTACCGCCCACCAACAATGCGTCGGAGCGAGCCCTGCGGCCAGCCGTGGTGCACCGGAAGGTGACAGGAGGGTTCCGCTCCGAGGTAGGAGCCCGGGTCTACTCCGTGATTCTCTCGGTGACCGATACGGCCCGCCAGCGGGGGCTCGACGTGCTGGAGATCCTGCGAGTGGCCGCCGGCTCTCGCCTGTTCCCGGGCGCGACGGCCGTCTCCCCCGAACGCTCTCCACCATGAGTCAGACGCCAGCCACCCCTCCCCCTCGATGGGTGTTAAGGGTCCGCTGGAGCGGTGGACTTGTCATCTCCGCCGTGCCATCCATGGGTACGAGGGGCAGGCCCGAGTGCCCCGTTTGGGCGCGGGTGCCCTCTTGGGTTTCCGAAGGTTTAACATGTCCTTGTCCAGGTGATGGGGTCGGGAGGGGGCACCTGAATAGTTACTGTCGCTCATCTGATGACCTTACATCAGAGCTCTAGGGCGACTATACAAAGAGACCAGTTCACCAAGCCACTAGCGCTACTGGCCTCGATTGCGCAACGATAGGTATATAGCCTCGATCAAGGAACGGTTGGATCGGATCATACCGCCTTTTGCCTTAAGACGATACCACTCCAACCAACCCGCGAGAACCCCCTCTAACGTAATTATAGCACCTTGATCAAGGGACAAGCCTAAAATATCACCGTATGTGGGGTTTTCAACA
>JASBVW010000290.1 GCA_029961005.1 Bacillota bacterium | reverse complement strand
ACGAGCTCCTCTTTGAGATGAACGGAAACGAGGTCAAGGTGCGCGTGCTCAAGAGAAAAGCGGTTGAGCGAACTTTATGCCTCCCTCCCCGCGACTAAGCCTTACCCGGGCAAGGAGCAGGTGAGGTCAGAAGTAGCGAAAAAGCTGGCCCAGCAGAATGTGGACTTCGCAGACGCCCTGCTGGCCGGACTGGCCCGCCGGTTTGGGGAGCCCCTCTATTCTTTTGATAAGGACTTCGACCGGTTGGGAACCAGGCGCGTAGAGCCGTAAAACCTTCCCGGGCGGCGGGCCAGGTGCTCCCGGTACAGCTCCTCGATGCGTTCCACCATGGCCTCAGGGCGATAGCGCTGCACGACCCAGCGCCGCCCTGCCTCGACCAGCCGGGCCCGCAGCTCTACATCCCCCGCCAGGCGCTCGATCGCCTCGCACAGCCCCTCCACGTCCTCCGGCTCTACCAGGAGCCCCCGCTCACCCTCGCCCAGGGCCTCAGGCACGCCATCCACCGCGAAGGCCGCCACCGGGCGCCCGGCCGCCAGGGCCTCCACCACCACCCGCGGCAGCCCCTCCCAGAGGGAGGTATGGACGAAGACGTCCACCGCCGCCAGGAGGGCCGGGACGTCCGAGCGCAGCCCCAGGAAGAGCACCTGCCCCTCGATTCCCAGGCGCCGGGCCTGGCGGTCCAGCTCCTCCCGGCAGGGGCCCTCTCCTGCAATCACGGCCTTGACCGCTCCTCTCCGCCGCTCCCCCAGGCGCTTGACCGCCTCCAGCAGAAAGCGGTGCCCCTTCAAAGGAACCAACCGCCCCACGGACCCCAACACCAGGTCCTCCGGCCTCAAGCCCAGCTCAGCCCGCACCCGGGCGCGCTCCGCCTCCCCCGCCGCCAGGAAGGGCTCCAGATCCACAGCGCTGGGGACTACCTCCACTTCTCCGGCAGGGGCCAGCTTCCACCGGCGCGCCTCCTCCGCCAGGGTGCGGGAGACGGCCAGGAGCAGGTCGGTGGCCGGCACGGCCGCCCGCTCCAGCAGGCGATAAAAGCAGTTCACCAGCCACGGCTGCCCGCGGTGAAACGGGTAGCCGTGGACGGTGTGCACCACCAGGGGGACGCCGGCCAGTCGAGCCGCCCAGCGGCCCAGGATGCCGGCCTTGGAGCTGTGGGTGTGCACCACTTCGCAGGGATGGGCCTGCAGGTACCGCCAGAGCTCTAAGAAGGCCAAAAGGTCGGCCACCGGGTCGATCCGGCGCCGCAGGTGCGAGATGATGACCAGGCGCCCCGCCTTCTCCAACTCACGGTAGATCTCCCCTACAGGGCCGTCGGCCGGCCCGGCCAGGAGCCTGACCTCGTGCCCGCGGCGCAGAAGCCCCTTTACCGTCCGCACAGTATCTTCCTGCGCCCCGCCCAGCGTGAGGCGCGTGATGACGTGGCAGATGCGCACAGATGCCTCGCCTGCCTCTCCTGAAAATCTCCCCGTCGGCGGGTCAACCTTTTCGCATCCGGCCGAACCACTCCACCGTCCTAGCCAGGCCCTCCTCCAGGGAGACTTGAGCCCGGAAGCCCAGCCGCTCCTCCGCTTTGACCACTTCGGCCCGGGAGCGGCGCACTTCCCCCGGGCGGGCCGGCTCGTGGAGGGGTTGCACCGCCCAAGTCAAGCCCAGGCGCCCCACCGCCCGCCCCACCAGGGCAAAGAGCTCGTTGATGGAGGTCTCCGCTCCCCCCGCGATATTAAAGACCTCACCGCTCACTCCCGGCGCCTCTGCCGCCAGGAGGTTGGCCCGCACCACATCGGCCACGTAGGTGAAGTCGCGGGTCTGCTCCCCATCCCCGTAGATGACGGGGGGACGGCCCGCCAAGGCCGCCCCGATGAAACGGGGGATCACGGCGGCGTAGGGCGAGGCCTCGTCCTGGCGCGGCCCGTAAACGTTGAAATAACGCAGCCCCACCGTCTCCAGCCCGTACAGCTCCGCAAAAAGCCGGGCGTAGACCTCCCCCTCCGCTTTGCTGACGGCATAAGGGGAGCAGGGGGCCAGCGGCTCCTCCTCCCTCCTGGGGAGTACAGGGGCGTTGCCGTAGACCGAGGAAGAGGAGGCGTAGACCACC
>JASBVW010000289.1 GCA_029961005.1 Bacillota bacterium | reverse complement strand
CTCCCACCCTGTGAACAAAAAGGCAAAAAATTCTTTTTTCTTCTCGCCAAACCCCCAGAAGACTTCGCCTGTGGGGCATGATATTTTTCTGCATGAAGATTGATGACATGAAAACAATCTGCTATCATAGGAAATGAGGTGGCCGGCGTGGCAAGAGAGAAACACCCCCTCCAGGTTTATCTGGATGCCCAGCAATTGGAGGCCCTTCGGGCCCTGGCCAAAAAGAGAGACACCTCCGTGGCTGAGCTCGTGCGCGAGAGCCTGAGCCGCTACCTGGCTGAGGTGCCGGTGAGCGAAGATCCTGCCCTGGAGATCATAGGCCTGGGGCGCTCCGGACGCGGAGATCTTTCCGCACAGCACGACTTCTATCTGCAGGCAGAGAGGCAAGGCGAAGACTCCCCGCCCCAAGAAGCGAGGGGGCCAAAAGATGGTCCCTGAGCTCTTCGTAGACACGAGCGCTTGGGTGGCCTTGGCGGACAGCGATGATCAGCACCATCGGGCGGCGCGGGAGACTTACCTTCAGCTTCTGGCCAGAGGGCGCCTTCTGACCACCAACCTGGTGCTGGCGGAAAGCTACACGCTCCTGCGGCGCCACCTGGACGCGGAACGGGCTCTGAAGTTTCTGGCCTCAGTAAGGAGCAGCCCGCGCATCGAGGTGCTCTACTCCACCCGGGAACTGGAGGCCGCTGCGGAGGCCCTCCTGCGGCGTTACTCCGACCACCTCTTCAGCTACACGGACGCAGTCAGCTTCGGCTGTATGCAGGCTCGCGGCATCAGGGAAGCGTTCACCTTCGACCGGCACTTCTCTGTGGCCGGATTTCGGCTCGTGCCGATCACCCCGTAAACTTTGAGCCGGCGCCTCCGCCAGAGCCGGCTTTTTCTTTCTGGTGGGCCTTCCGGCTTTACTCCGGAGAAACCTCCCCCACCGCCTGGGCCAGGCGCACCCGGGCCAGGTGGTGCTCGTAGACAGCGGCGTAGTAGTCGGCCTCCGCCTGGAGCAGGGCCTCTTCGGCCTGGAGGACCTCTACCTCCCCCACCAGCCCTTCTTGGGCGCGCGCCGAAACTACGGCCAATGCTTGGCGGGCCTTCCGCCAGGCGGCGGCCGCCACCGCCACTCGGCGAGCCTTCTCCTCCCGAGCGTAATAGAGCTCCTCCACCTGCCGCTCCACTTCCCGGCGCGCCTCCTCCTGCGCCTGCCTCGCTTGGCGCAGGGCGGCCTCGGCCTCCAGCCGGGCGTTGGCCCGGGCGGGGTCCGGCAGGAGGGCCGGTTCCCAGCGCAGGCTAAACCCCACGGACCAGGAGTTGCTTTCGCCGCTGAGGGAGCTCCACTCCTTGCCGTAGCTGGCCACCAGCCGCAGGTCGGGGCGCAGGGCCTGAGCCGCCACCTCCGCCTCCAGGGCTGCCAGCTCCACGTCCAGGGCCGCCAGGCGCAGGCGGAGGTTGCTGCGGGCAGCCCGCTCCTGCAGGGACGCCAGGGGTGCAGCGAAACTCCCATCGGCTGGACCCAGCCCCGGCACCGCCCTCTCCCCGGAGGGCGCGCCCCGCGGCGCTCCCTCGTTCTCCGCCCAGTCCGGGCGCTGGGGCTGCCAGGGCTCGCCCGGGTCCAGTCCCGTCAAGTCCGCCAGCTTGCGCCGGGCCGCCGCCAGGGCGTGGCGCGCCTCCTCCACCCCCAGCGCGGCCCGCTCCGCCTCCAGCTCGGCCTCGGCCACGTCCACCGCCAGGCGGCGGCCCTCCTGCCACTGCCGCCGCACCGCCTCCGCGTTCTGGCGGGCCCGCAGCAGCCGGTGTTCGGCTACTTGCAGGGCGTCCTGGGCCCGTAGCAGCTCGAAGAAGGCGGTTCGGATCGTCAGGTCCATCTCTTGGCGCACCTGGCCCCACTCCAGCTCCGCTCGGCGGCGCGCCACCTCCGCCCGGCGTCGGTCCGGCTCCAGCCCCAGGGTCTCCGCCGGGCGGAGGAGCACCTGCTCCAGCCGCAGTCGCGGGTAGACCTCCGCCGCCAGGCCCGAACCGGGGGACGAAGGCGCCCCCCACTCGGCCTCGGGATACCAGTCCGCCACCAAGGAGAGGGTACCCCCCGGCCGGAAGAGGTAGCTGGCCGTGAGGGTG
>JASBVW010000288.1 GCA_029961005.1 Bacillota bacterium | reverse complement strand
CGATGGCCACCGGTCGCAAGTGCTCCGGCAACCCCAGGGCGCGGGCCACCAGTTCTTCGTCAAAGGCGCCCACCCAGCAGCTCCCCAGCCCGAAGGCGGTGGCGGCTAAAAGGAGGTTCTGGACGGCGGCTGCCGTATCCTGTAGACAGTACAGCTCCGCTCCCCGCCGGCCGTACCGGGAGGCAGACCGGAGCGGGTCGGCGCAGACCACAAGCGCCACGGGTGCTGCAGCGATGAAGCTTTGCCCCCCGGCGGCCCGGGCCAGGGACCGGCGCACCGCCTCGTCTTTGACTACGCAAAAATGCCAGGGTTGCAGGTTGCCGGCGCTGGGGGCCAGGGCGGCTGCCTCCACCAGGCGGCCCAGGGTGGCATCGGGGATGGGTGAAGGCTTGAAGCGGCGGATGCTGCGCCGCTCCCGGATGGCGTCCAGGACGTCTTTGGTCACGCAGTCACACTCCTCTCCCCGCATAGTTTATCCTGTCCACTTAACAGAGGAAACGGGAGGCGAAAGGAGAAGATTGCAAAAAAGGCGCTGCAGCGCCTGAGACTGGGTGAAGGAGTGGAGTGGCGTGGTCTGGCGTGCCCGGATACCCGGAAGGTTGGTCGCGCTCCTTTTGTTTTGCGCCCTGAGCCTGGAGGTGCTGGCCCTGCCCGCCCAGGCGGAGGAGTTGCAGTTGCTGCTCCTGGCCACTGCCGGCCTGCGGGGCCTCATCTATCCGCTAAACTACGAGCGGGGGGAGCCGTCTCCCGGCGGGCTGGCCAGGGTGGCCACCGAAATCCGCCGCCGGCAGGCCGGCGGCCAGCTCCTCCTCTTGGACGGCGGCGACGCCCTGGGGGAAGAGGGTTCCGCGGTGCTGCGGGCCATGAAGGAGTTGGGCTATGCTGCTCTGGCGGTGGGAGATGAAGAACTGGACCGAAGCAGCGAGAACCTGGAGGAGTTGCGCTCGGCGGCCTCCTTTCCTTTCCTGGCGGCCAACGTGGTGAACCGGAGGGGCGAACCCCGCTTTCAGCCTTACCTCATCCAGGATTACGGTTCTTTTCAGGTGGGGGTGTTAGGGCTTTTAACCCCCCAGGCTGAAAACTGGCTGGCCCCGGGGCGGCTCCTGGGGCTCAGGATCCTGGATCCGGTGGAAACGGCCCGCTCTTACGTACCCCTGCTGCGGGAGAAGGGGGCGGACGTGGTGGTGGTGCTGGCGCACACCGCTTGGCCGGGGGAGGAGCCCCTGCCTCCGCCGCGGCGGGAAGAGCGGCTGTGGCTGCGCCAGGAAGAGGGTTTCCTCGCGCGCCTGGCGACCGAAGTGGCCGGGATAGAGGTGGTGGTGGTGGTCGGGCACCGCGCCCGCGGGACCCCTCGCCCGGATTGCGGGGAACGGGGTGAGCCAGGGGAAGAGAAAGGGGTAGAGGTGCCGGCGGGGGAAGGACCGCTGCTCCTGCGCCCCGGCGCCGAGGGGAGCGCTCTGGGAGAGGTCAGGCTGACCCTCCGCAGAGACGGAGCGGAGGGGCCGTGGCGGGTGGTAGCCCGGGAGGCCCATCTGGTACCTCTGGCGGGGGTGGAGCCAGACCCGGCTGTACTGGCTTGGGGGCAGAGCGAACACGAGCGCCGGCAGGCCTTTTATCAGGCGCCGGCGGGGGCGCTGGAGGGCCCCCTGCCCCCGGAGGGGCTGGCCCGGACGCAAGCCTTTTTGAACCTGCTCAACCAGGTGCAGCTTTGGGTCAGCGGAGCCGACCTCTCGGTGGCCAGCTTACCGGCCGGCAGCGTACCGCTTCCGGTCGGTCCCCTGACCCGGCAGGACGTCTACCGCTTTTACCCCTATCCGGACCTTCTGTACAAAGTGATTGTGACCGGCGCCCAGCTCCGGGCGGCCTTGGAACGCAGCGCCCTCTGCCTGGCTCCCTACGCGGGGCAGAAGCGGGCGGAGGAGCTGATCGATCCGGCAGTATCCCCCGCCCAGTGGGACGTCTACGCCGGGCTGGAGTATACCCTGGACCTTACCCGGCCCCCGGGGCAGCGGGTGGTCAGCCTGAAGTATAAAGGGCAAGAGGTGGATCCCAACGAAATTCTAACCCTGGCCCTCAGCGGTTGGAGGGCCAGGGGAGGAGACGGGTACGGGATGC
>JASBVW010000287.1 GCA_029961005.1 Bacillota bacterium | reverse complement strand
CCGCTTTATACTTAAATTAACACCGCCAGGTCCTGGTGTCAAGGGGTATTTTACCGCAGGACTCTCATTCGCGGACACCGACCGAAGCGGCTATTGACGTTAATGCTGTAATGCTGTATGCTGTAGAAGGGTGAGTTCCGTGAGCAAACGCAGGTACCGGACCCAACTTTACCTGGACGAGGCACAGTACCTTTTCTTAAAAGAGAGTGCAGCCAAGTTTCAGACCAGCATTGCCGGCGTGGTGCGGCAGCTGATTGAGCGGGAGATGTCCGGGCAGAACGCCTCGTGGGAAAGCGATCCCCTCTTCGCTGGAGGGCAAATTGCCGCGGACACCGGCCGGGAAGACGGCTCGCTGGAGCACGACCATTACATCTACGGGACGCCCAAGCGAAGCAAGCGGGAGGCAGAAACCCCGAAAAAAGGCCGCAAAGGTGGAGGGCAAGGCTGATGCCCATAGAATGAAGTCAGTGGCTTTTCATCGATACTTCCGCCTTTATCGCGCTTTACGATCCCAGCGACCGCCATCACGTCGCCGCTCGCCGGTTCTTCACCGCCAAGGAGATCCAGACCCGGCGCTTCCTGCCGGTGACCAGCAACTTCGTCTTTGCGGAAGTCTACGCCTATTTCTGCCGCCGCCACGCCGCAGCCGTGGCCGTAGGCGAGGCCCTGCGCAGCAGTAAAGTCTTGAGGTGGCTTAGACCTGAAATAGCTGATGAAGAGGCAGCCTGGGAGCTGGCCAAAAAATACGCGGATAAAGACTTCAGCTTCGTGGACTGCCTCAGCTTTGTTCTGATGAAAAAGCTGGGCTGCCAGACAGCGTTTGCTTTTGACGAGCACTTCCGGCAGCTGGGCTTCGAGCTTTTACCGGCCGGGGCGTCCGCTTAGCCCCTCTCTTCGCTGATCCACCTCTTGATCTCCTCTCGGCTCGGGACCCGGCCGCAAGCCCGGACCTTCCCGTTGATCACCAATCCGGGAGTCATAGCTACGCCATAACTTATGATCTCGCTGACCTCTGTGACTTTGGTCACTTCGGCCGCCACCCCCAGCTCCGCCAGAGCGGCCTTGACTTCCTGCTCCACCGCCTGGCACCGGGCGCAACCCGAGCCCAAAACCTTGATCTCCATGCTCCTTCTCCTCCTTGGTACACTTTGGTTTTCATCCCACCAGGCTTCCAAAGGCCAGGCCAGTCAAGGTAGACAGGACGACCACCAGGGTCACGTAAGCAAAGGTCTTCTTAAAGCCCAGGACGCTGTTGAGCACCAGCATGCTGGGCAGGCTCAGGGCCGGCCCCGCCAACAAGAGCGCCAGCGCCGGCCCCGGCCCCATGCCTGAGCCCATCAGCCCCTGGACAATGGGCACCTCCGTCAGGGTAGCAAAGTACATGAAGGCGCCGGCCAGGGAAGCGACCAGGTTGGCCCAGAGGCCGTTTCCCCCCACCACCGTAGCCACGTACCGGGCCGGGATGATCCCCGCATCTGCGTCGGGCCGCCCCATCAGAAAGCCGGCCACCCAAACCCCACCGAAGAGGAGGGGCAGGATCTTGAGGCTGAAGTCCCAGGTGGAGTCCACCCAGGCCCTCAGCTCCGCCCGGTCGAACCAGGACCTCAAGATCAAGGCCAAAGCCGCCAGGAGCCCGAAGACCAGGTACCACTTAAGGCCGTACACGGCGGCCCAGAACCCCGCCACTTCTGAAGGTTTGCCCCAGGCGGCAAAGACCAGGATCAGCACCAGGACAAGAAAATAGAGCGCAGTTTGCCCCGGGGTGCGCCTGGGGGCTTCCCGGCTCTCCGGCACCGCCAGGCCCTTGACCCTCTCCTGCTCCTCTCCCCGGAAGAGCAGGGCCATGAGCAAGCCGATCACCACCGAGAAGAGGACGGCTCCCAGGGCCCTGGCCAGGCCGATCTGCCAGCCCAGAACCCGGGCTGAAAGGATGATGGCCAGGACATTGATGGCCGGGCCGGAGTAGAGAAAGGCGATGGCCGGCCCCAGCCCCGCACCGCGCTTGTAGATCCCCAGGAACAGGGGCAGTACGGTGCACGAGCAGACAGCCAGGATAGCCCCCGAAACGGCCCCTACCCCGTAGGCCGTCACCTTCTTGCTCTCCGGCCCCAAGTACTTC
>JASBVW010000286.1 GCA_029961005.1 Bacillota bacterium | reverse complement strand
CCCAGGTAGCCGAGGGCTCCTCCCGCTGCCCCGATCGCCACTGCCTCTACCAGGATAAGCCGCATCACGTGAACCTTCCGGTAGCCGATGGCCCGCAAAATACCGATCTCCCGCGTGCGCTCGTTGACCGAGGAGATCATGGTGACGGCCGTCATCAAGGCTCCCACCAACACCACCACCGCCGAGATGACCAGGGCAAAGCCAGCCAGCCGCTGCACCGTGGCCTCGCGCCCTTTCACCGCCTGGCGAAGAGGCGTCACCTTGGCGTCCGGCAGTGCCGCCGCGATCTGCTGGGCGATCTCCTCAATGGGGCAGGAGGTGCAGAGCGCGCTGACTTCGATCAAGCTCAGACGCCCGCGCTGGTGCAAGAGCTCTTGCACCAGCGCAAGTCCGGCGTAGATCAAGTCGTCCTCCGTCGAGCCGGTCTCCCGCAGCACCGCTGCCACGCGCAGGAGGCGGCCCTGGACGATCAGTTCGCTTCCCGGCCGAAGCCCCAGGCCCTCCGCCACCCGCCAGCCCACCAGAACCTCCTCCGGCTGCGCCGGGCGGTGCCCTTCCAGCTCCCACCAGGGCTTCATCCGCAGCTCTTGGTCAAAGAGGACACCCACCAGGAGCACCCTCCGCCCCTTGACCTCCACCGCCCCCAGGAGTTTAGGGGCTACGGCGCTGAGGCTCTCGGCATTCTTGATGCTCCAAATGGCCCGCACGGCTCCCTCCGGCAGGTCCCGCACGCGGTAGGTCACTCCGCCCACGGAGATCCCGCCATAGGTGAGGGACAGGTCCTCCGAGCGCGGCACCACCAGAATATTGGCCCCGTAGCGGTCGATGCTCTCCGCCACCTCCCGCTCCATGACCTGGAGGATGACCGTCATAGCAGTGAAGACCGCCACCCCCAGGGCTAATCCCAGCACACAAAGGATGGCCTTGCCCTTGCGGCGCTTCAGGTGCCCCAGCGCTATCTCTTCCAGGCGCATAAACCCTTCCTCCCGGCTCTCGCTGCTTCATTCCGGAGGCCGCAGAGCGCTACACGCGCGGCCTCCAACCGGCCACTGCCTCTTCAGGAATGACCAAAAAGCCATCCTCCGCCCGGGAGGGAAGCTCGTCCGGAGGATACTCGAGGCACCCACCCTGGACGCCGCGCAGGTCCTCCAGTTCCCAACGGGTGTAGCAGGCATTGCAGACCAGGTGGTTCTCTTCGATATGAAAAGAAGTGGAGTTGCAGGGTTCGCACATGCTCACGGCCGCCACCACCTTCCCGGAGGGGGCAACGTAGGCCAGGAGAGGGAGGGTTTCCCCCTCCTTCCCGTCAGGGCCCGCCTTGACATACAAAAACCTGACCAGCCGGCGCTGCTCAATCTCCCGGAGTGAAACCTTGACCTGGCCTCTCTCCACGCGGGCTTCAACCGGCTCCTGCTCCAGATACGCCCCTCGATAACTGACCGGGGAAAGGTAGGCCTGCGAGCGGGTCTCCTTCTTCTCCCCCGGTTCTCGCCCCTGCAGCAGCCAGACGGCCGCCCCACCCACCAGCGCCGCCACCAGGAAAAAGAAGAGGAGGCGCCGCCCGTCCGCCCAAAGGCGGCCAAAGCCCTTCGGACCGGAGGGCGAACCGCCCCGACCCAGCACGCGCTCCCGTTTTGCCTGTCGCTCGGAGTAACCCATGCTCTTACCTCCGTAAGTAGATTAAAATACTTCTCTTTGAAAAACGCAAAGTCGGCCCTTCTGGTTCCCTCAGGGCTCACCGGCATCCGGTCGGTGCCGGCGCGCCCGGCTCGCTCCCCGGGCGGCGCACCGCCTCTGAAACGGGGATGAACTGCACCCCCGCCGCCATGAGCCGGGGCAGTTCCTCCGCCAGGGCTTCTGCCGTAGCTATACGCGCATGGCCGATCCCCACCGCCGTGCCCTGGCGGGCAGCGCGGGCCACCAGGTCCAGCAAGCGGGCCCGCACGGCTTCCGGCGTCCCCTCGTTGTCCAGGAAGAGCTCGTTCACGGCATAGCCCACCCGCAACTCCTCCGCTACCGCCGGGACCGCCGAGTCCACCGCCGTATGGCTGTCCAAAAAGAAGAGGCGACGCCGGCGCACCTCCTCCAGCACCGCTCGCATCACCTCAGGACTGGCCGTAGCCCGGGAG
>JASBVW010000285.1 GCA_029961005.1 Bacillota bacterium | reverse complement strand
AGGGGGAGAGTTGGCCAGCAAACTGGCCGTCGAAGTGTTGGAGTCGTATCCCTTCGGCCTGGAAGACCCCCAGGAAGAGATGCGGGCTGCTTTCCGCCTGGCCAATCAGAAGATCCTCGCCTTGGCCCAGGAAAAGGAGCTCAATGGAATGGGAACCACCCTCACCGCCCTCTTGCTGCGGGAAGAGACGTGTATTTTAGGGCATGTGGGTGACAGCAGGGCTTATCTGATCCGAGAGCGGAAGATTCAGCAGCTGACCAACGACCACTCGGTGGTAGGAGAGTTGCTCCGCTCCGGCACCCTTTCTCCCGAAGAAGCAATGGCCCATCCCCAACGCCATCTGCTTACCCGCGCCTTGGGTACGGCTGCAGAAGTGGAGGTGGACGTCACTGCCTTCCGCGCCGTCTTGGACGACGTGCTGGTCCTTTGCACGGACGGCCTGACCAGCCTGGTGGAGGAAGAAGAGATTGCCCAGGTGATTGAGCGGTCTTATCACCCCCAGCAGGCGGCAGACGAGCTGGTGCGCCTGGCCAACGAGCGGGGCGGAACGGATAACATCACGGTGATCGTGGCTTATCTCTTGCCGCCCTTCCTGGCCAAGGCACACCCCCTGGAGGACACAGTGGAGCTGGACGGCCTCCTGAGCGAAGTAGCTGAAGAGGAGTTGCCACCGGTGGTCCTGTGCTAGAGGAGGCAGGGGAATGCGTAAGTTAGAGCGGCACCTCCTCCGGTTGGCCTCGGTTCTGATCGTTCTGGGCCTCTCTTCTGACCTGCTTTTGGGAAGCGCAGGGGAGAGGAGATGGTGGGGACCGGCGCTGGGGGCTATGTTGGCGTTGCTCTGGGCGTTCACTGCCTGGGTCTTGCGGCGCAGGCGCTTCCAAGGAGACGAACTCCTTTTGCCCTTGGTAGCGCTCCTTTCCGGTGTGGGGATAGTCTTTCTCTTCCATTTTCAGCCTGCTTTAGCCTGGCGCCAAGCGATTTGGCTGGCGCTGGGGCTGGCTTTTTTTCTTTTGCTCACTCTGGCTCTCCCTACGCCCGCCCGGTTGGAGCCGTACTGCTATTTGAGCGGGGCAGGAGCGGTTCTTCTTTTGGCTCTGACCGTGCTCTTCGGCAAATCGGTCGGCGGCGCCCGTTCCTGGCTGGAGGTGGGTCCCCTCACCTTTGAACCCTCTGAGTTGAGCAAAATTCTCCTGGTCATCTTTTTAGCCGGTTATCTGGCGCGGGCGGGCGAGAACCTGGTCAGCCGAGACCTCCAGCTGGGGGGGAGGCTCCTTCCTCGTCCTAACTGGACTTATTTCGGCCCGGCGCTTTTAGTCTGGGGAGGATCGCTCCTGCTCCTGGCCCTGCAGAAAGACATCGGAGCGGCCGTCCTGGCCCTGGCGGTTTTTTTGCTCATGGTCTATGCCGCCAGCGGGGAAAAGTCTCTCCTGCTCTTCGGACTCTTCTGGTCGGCTGCCGCTCTGGCTGGAGCAGCGGCGGCCTTTCCCCACGTCCGGTTGCGCTTCCTGGTCTGGCTTCACCCCTGGCGCTCGGCGGCTGAGGGCGGCTACCAGGTCCTGCAGGGGCTCTTCGCCCTGGGAACGGGCGGCCTCTGGGGGACCGGTTTGGGACAGGGCCATCCGGATTTAATCCCGGCGGTGGCCACCGATTTAATTCTGGCCGGTATAGGAGAGGAACTGGGGCTGGCGGGAAGCGCAGCGGTCCTGCTGGCTCTTTGGCTTTTACTTAGCCGGGGCTTGCTCATAGCGCGCCGTGCCCGGGACCGGTTTGACCAGCTGCTGGCGCTGGGCTTCACTGCTGTGCTGGCGGTGCAAGCCTTCGCCATCACCGGAGGAGTCGTCCGCTTATGGCCTCTCACCGGCGTGCCCTTCCCCTTTGTTAGTTACGGCGGCAGTGCGTTGATCAGCAACCTCATCCTGGTGGGGCTTTTGGCTAAAGTGGACGCAGAGAAAGCGACCTCTCCGCCGGGGCAGTCCATCCCTTTGCGGACGCTGGCGCACCTTTGGACCGGGAGCACAGCGGCCGTTTTGCTGGCCCTTTTGGCCCTGGTGTGGTGGCAATTAATAACAGGCCCCAGTTTGGCTCAGGATCCGCGCAATCCCCGGACGGCCCGTCAGCCAAATCCCAAAGC
>JASBVW010000284.1 GCA_029961005.1 Bacillota bacterium | reverse complement strand
CCCTTATAAGGAACTGGCCGGGGTAGGCGTGACCTTTAAGCTGTGCCAGGCCTTAGCCCAGAGGCTGGGCCGGGATCCGGAAGAGGTGCGCTCCTGGGTGGATCTGGTCATGCTGGGCACGGTGGCGGACGTCATGCCTCTGACGGGGGAAAACCGCGCCCTGGTCCGGCGGGGCTTGCAGGCCCTGCCCCACCTCCAGAGGCCCGGCCTGGTTGCCCTGGCCCAAGTGGCGGGGTACAACTTGGAGGAGGTAGACGCCGGCCGGGTGGCCTTCGGATTGGCACCCCGGCTGAACGCCGCGGGGCGGCTGGGCGAGACGGAGCTGGGGGTGCGGCTCCTCTTGGCTTCCGATCCCGCAGAAGCGCAATTCCTGGCCCAAAGGCTCGAAGAGGCCAACCGGCAGCGACAGGAGCTGGAGGGGCGGATTCTGGCCGAAGCCGAGGCCCTGGTGGCGGCTGAGGTGGACCTGGCAGCGGAGCGGGTCCTGCTCCTGGCTGCCCGGGGCTGGCATCCAGGGGTGATCGGAATTGTGGCGGCGCGCCTGGTGGAGAAGTATCATCGGCCTGCCTGTCTGGTGGCTCTGGAGGACGGATGGGGGCGCGGTTCGGGCCGGAGCGTACCCGCCTTTAACCTCCACGCGGCCCTGCTGCGCTGTGCCGACCTTTTGGCCGGCTTTGGGGGCCACGCCCAGGCGGCCGGCTTTGCGGTGGCGGAAGAGGCCCTGCCCGAACTGCGCTCCCGCTTGAATCGGGTGGCGGCGGAAGTCTTGCGACCGGAGGACCTGCAGCCGGAGCTGGCGGTGGATGCCGTGGTCGCGCCGGAAGAGATAGGGCTGGCCCTGGCAGAGGAGCTGCGCCTCCTGGAGCCCTGCGGCGCCGGCAATCCCGAGCCCGTTCTGGCCTTGCGCGGGGTGAGGATTCGCCGGTGCCATCGCATTGGCACCACGGGGGCGCACTTGCGCCTCCGGCTGACGGCGGGCGAAGGCCCGGCTTTCCTGGACGCGGTGGGGTGGGGGCTGGGGAAGGAGGCGGAGCACCTGGGCTGCCTGCAAGGGGAGCTGGAGGTGGCCTTTCACCTGGAGGTCAACACCTGGCGCGGGGCAAAAAGTCCGCGCCTGGTCCTGTGTGCGCTGCGCCCGCGGCGGGTAGAGCCGGCTCCCCGGGGGCAGCGGCCTGCTTTCTACCTGGTGGATGGGCGCGGTTACCCCAAGGAGAGGCGACCCGCCTATTTGGAGCGCCTCCTGGCGGTAGAAGAGCGCCTCCTGATCTACGCCGCGGAGAGGGAGGCCCTGGACCTGGCGTCCCTCTACCCCGGCCGGATCTCCGTTTACCGCGAAAGGGACGGGGAGGAAGCCCTCCGGGCGGTGGAGCGGTGGCGGTGCGGAGAAGTGCCGGCCCTGGCCGTAGTGGGTCCCCTCAACCGGCCGCTCTCTGCGTCGGCCACCCACCTGGTCTTTTACACCTTGCCCCTGAGCCGCTGGGATTTCTTGCAAGTGGGCGGGTGGGTGGCAGAAGCCGGGGCGGAGGAGGTCCACGTCCACTTGCTCTTCGGCGGGCAGGACGTGGAGGCGGCCCGCGCCTTCCTTTACCGCACCGCGCCGGATCGGGAGCTGTTGCGGGCGATTTACCGGAAGCTGCGGGCGGCGGCTGACGGAACGGGGAGGGTGGCCTTGCCCTTCTCCCCCCTGGCAGGGGAGGCCCTGGCGGGGTGGAGGGAAGCGGCTGCTGTAGGGGAGGAGGCGGTCTCGGCGGCGTTGGACATCTTCCTGGAACTGGGACTGGTGGAGAGAGAAGGCGCAGGGGAGAAAGGGAAGGGGGAGATCGTTCGCCTTCGCCCTGCACCGGCCCAGAAACTGGACTTGCGCCTTTCCGTCCGCTATAATGAAGGTGTCAATAAAATCGAGAGTTTTGAGGAGTTCCAGCGGTGGATCCTGCGGGCACCGGCGGCGGCCATCCTGGAGTATTTGCGAAAGGAGTTGAGGATGCGTGGATCTGCGGGCACACATCCGCGAGATACCGGACTTCCCCAAGGCCGGCATTAACTTTAAGGACATCACCACCCTGCTGAAGAAGCCGGAGGCCTTGCGCTACTCCATCCGCACCATGGCCGATCACTTCCGCAATCGGGGCGTGGAGATGGTGGTAGGCGTAGAATCGCGGGGCTTTATCA
>JASBVW010000283.1 GCA_029961005.1 Bacillota bacterium | reverse complement strand
CGAAGCCGTCCTCAGCCACGCTTTGCGTTCTGGACTTGCCTGCGTCGTGGAAAAGGGCCGCCAGGCGCAAGTCCAGGCGGGGCGGTGCGTGCTGCAGAGCTAAAAGGCAGTGGGTGTAGATGCTGTAGGCGTGGAACCGGTTTTGCCGCACGCCGTAGCCGGCCAGGAGCTCGGGCAGGAGCAGGGCCAAAAGGCCGGTGGCGCGCAGAAGGCGCATGCCCCGGCGGGGATCTTCGCTGACCAAGAGTTTGGCCAGTTCTTGCTGGATGCGCTCCACGGCCACCCGGCGGATCAGCTCCCGGTGGGTGCAGATGGCCTGCCCCACGGGGCGGGAAAGGCGGAAGCGCAACTGGGCGGCCAGGCGCACGGCCCGGAGCATGCGCAGGGCGTCTTCCCGGAAGCGGGCGGCGGGGTCCCCTACAGCGGAGATCAGGCGGCGGCGCAGGTCGGCCAGCCCTCCGTAGGGGTCGATCAACCCCTCTTCCGGGTGCCAGGCCAGGGCATTGATGGTAAAGTCCCGGCGGGCCAGGTCTTCGACCAGGGTGTGGCCGAAGGAGACCTGAACCGGGCGGCGGCCGTCCAGGTAGAGGCCGTCGCTGCGGAAGGTCGTCACCTCCACCAACCTCTGTTCCCCGCACTCATCGGTCACGGCCACGCTGATGGTGCCAAACCTTTCCCCCGTCGGCACGTGGTGGGGGAAGATCCGCTTGACTTCGTCCGGGAGGGCGTCGGTGGCTATGTCCCAGTCGGCGGGAGTCCGGCCCAAGAGGAGGTCGCGCACCGCTCCTCCCACCACGTAGGCCCGGTGCCCGGCCCCTTCCAGGGTGCTGATCAGTTCTGTAATGTGGGGCGGTACACTTAAGCAGAGGGAAGCCTTCATGCCAAGAAAATTCTGCCCCGAAAAGGGGTATCCTTCTCCTCGGCGGAGGGGCTCATGAGCCGAGCAGGCCGACCCCGCGCGCTTTGCTCTTGGTAGGAGCGCCCCCCTTGACGGGCTGGAAGCGCTCACGGTAAAATTAAACTAGCGCCTTTGTCTGGTCGAAGGAGGTGGAGATGGTGGGCAAGCAAGCCAAAGCAGAAGTACCCGTTTATACCATCGGGGTAGTGGAGGCCATGACCGGTCTGACCGGGCGCCGCATCAGGTACTACGAGCAGATGAACCTGCTTTCTCCGGCCCGGACCAAGGGGAACCAGCGCCTGTACTCGGAGGCCGATGTGGCGCGCCTGCTGCGCATCAAGGAGCTTCTGGCTCAGGGCCTGAATATAGAGGGCATCAGGGCGGTGCTGCGCCTGGATGAGGAGGCGGAGAAGCCCGCCGCTGAGCTGCCTCTGGCTTTCGAAGGTTGGGCAGCGGAAGAAGGGCGCAATCCGATCCTGGAGACCTACGTCTCTGCCCCTGAGCCGCTCAACCCCAGCGAGAACCTGCGCCGCCTCTACAGCCGGCGCCAGGGCTTGCCGCCCGCCCCCAGTTCCCTCCGGTTTCAGAGGCTGCTCGCGGCCGAAACGCGCACGGAACGCTTTGAGCCCAAGCAGTGAGCAGGAAGGGAGGGCTCCTTCTACCCCCCGGCGGGAGAGGGGGCCTTTTGTTTTCACCAGGAAAGCAGGAAGGGAGCAGTAAATGAAGAGCGGATACGAGATGCCAAAGGTTTACCAGCCCAGCGCGGTGGAGGAACGGCAGTACCGGTTTTGGCTGGAGGGGGGCTTCTTCCACGCCGAGGTGGAGGAAGACAAGCAGCCCTTCTGCATCGTCATTCCCCCTCCCAACGTCACGGGGCAGCTGCACCTGGGACATGCCTGGGACAACACCTTGCAGGACATCATCATCCGCTGGCGGCGGATGCAAGGCTATAACGCGGTTTGGATTCCGGGCACCGACCACGCCGGCATCGCCACCCAGATCCGGGTGGAAGAGGAGCTGGCCCGCGAAGGGCTGAGCCGGCACGACCTGGGGCGGGAAAAGTTCCTGGAGCGGGTCTGGGCCTGGAAGAACGAATACGGCAGCCGGATCATCAACCAGTTGAAGCGGTTGGGCAGCTCCTGCGACTGGGAGCGGGAGCGCTTTACTATGGACGAGGCCTATTCCCGGGCGGTGCGGGAGGTCTTTGTGCGCCTTTACGAGAAGGGCCTCATCTATCAGGGCTACCGGATCATCAACTGGTGCCCCCGCTGCTATAC
>JASBVW010000282.1 GCA_029961005.1 Bacillota bacterium | reverse complement strand
CCAGGCGGCGGTAGAGGATCTCGTCCACCAGAGTGCTCTTCCCGGAGCCGGAGACGCCCGTCACGCAGACAAAGAGCCCGAGCGGGATCTCCACGTCTATCCCCCGCAGGTTGTGCTCCCGCGCCCCCCGGATGATGAGGGACCGCCCGGGAGTAGGCCGCCGCCGGGGAGGAATGGGAATCTGCCGGCGCCCGCTCAGGTACTGGCCGGTCAGAGACTCAGGGCAGCGCATGATCTCTTCCGGTGGCCCGGCGGCCACCACGCGCCCCCCGTGCGCCCCCGCCCCGGGGCCCATGTCGATCACCCAGTCCGCCGCCCGGATCGTGTCCAGGTCGTGTTCCACCACCAGCACAGTGTTGCCCAGGTCCCGCAGCTCCTTAAGGGTTTGCAAAAGGCGGTGGTTATCCCGCTGGTGCAGCCCGATGCTGGGTTCGTCCAGGATGTAGAGTACCCCCGTCAGGCCGGCCCCGATCTGGGTGGCCAGCCGGATCCGCTGCGCCTCCCCTCCGGAGAGGGTCCCGGCCATCCGGTCCAGAGTCAGGTAGTCCAGCCCCACGTTGATCAGAAACCCCAGGCGGGCGTCGATCTCCTTCAGCACCTGGTGGGCGATGGCTCGCTCCCGGGGCGTCAGCTCCAGCCGAGCAAAGAACTGCCGGGCCTCCCCGATGGAGAGAGCGGTCACCTGCTGGATGTTGAGGCCGCCCACCGTCACCGCCAGGCTCTCCGGGCGCAGCCGCGCCCCCCGGCAGGCCGGGCAGGGCCGGGCGCTCATGAATTGTTCGATTTCGCTGCGCACGTACTCGGACTGCGTTTCCCGGTAGCGCCGCCGCAAAAAGGGGATGACGCCCTCAAAGAACGATTGATGGACGCGTTCCTCCCCCAGGCGGTTGCGGTAGCGGAAGCGCACCGGCTCCGCCAGGCCGTAGAGCAGGGCATGGCGGGCCTCAGGCGGCCACTGACGCAGGGGCACCTCCGCGCTGAGGCCGAAGTGCTCCAAAAAACCCCGCAGGAGGCCGGCGTACCACTGGCTGGTCGTCTCCGCCCAGGGCAGGACGCCGCCCGCCGCCACGGAGCGGTTCAGGTCCAGGACCAGGTCCGGGTCCACCTCGATCTTCTCCCCCAGGCCGCTGCAGGTGGGGCAGGCCCCGTAAGGGCTGTTGAAAGAGAACATCCGAGGGGTCAGCTCCTCCAGGCTCACCCCGCAGTCGGGGCAGGCGAAGCGCTCGCTGAAGACCAGCTCCTCGCCTCCCACCACGTCCACCACCACCAGTCCCTCCCCGATCTTGAGGGCCACCTCCACCGATTCGGCCAGGCGACCGGCCACCTCGGGCTTGATGACCAGGCGGTCCACCACCACCTCGATGGAGTGCTTGCGGTTTTTGTCCAGTTCCGGCGGATCCCCCACCTCCCGCACCTCGCCGTCGATGCGCACCCGGACGAAGCCCTGGCGCCTAATCTCCTCCAGTACCCGGCGGTACTCGCCCTTGCGCCCCCGGATCACCGGCCCCAAGACCTGGATCCGCGTCCCCTGGGGCAAAGCCAGGAGCTGGTCCACGATCTGCTGCACCGTCTGCTGCGCCACCGGGCGCCCGCACCGGGGGCAGTGGGGACGGCCGATGCGCGCAAAGAGGAGGCGCAGGTAGTCGTAGATCTCGGTGACCGTCCCCACCGTAGAGCGGGGATTGCGGCTGGTGGTCTTCTGGTCGATGGAGATGGCCGGGGAAAGGCCGTCGATCCAGTCCACGTCCGGTTTGTCCATCTGCCCCAGAAACTGCCGCGCATAGGCGGAGAGGGACTCCACGTAGCGGCGCTGCCCCTCGGCGTAGATGGTGTCAAAAGCCAGGGACGACTTGCCCGAGCCGCTCAAGCCCGTGATGACCACCAGTTGATCGCGGGGAATTTCCAGGTCGATATTCTTCAGGTTATGCTGGCGCGCCCCGCGAATGACGATCTTGTCCTTACCCATCGACTCACTCCTGCCCCTTCCCTTTGCTGTGCCCGCCTCTTTCTCCTCTTTCTATTTCTAACCCACCTGAGCCAGCTCCGCCCTCAGGCAGCGAATCTCGTCCCGCAGCTGGGCCGCCCGCTCGAACTCCAGCCGCCGCGCCGCCTCGTGCATCTCCCGCTCCAGCTTTTTAATGTAGGCGGCTTTGACCTCCGGCGCCTTCTTCGGGAAGGGGCGGACGACGAAACGCTCCG
>JASBVW010000281.1 GCA_029961005.1 Bacillota bacterium | reverse complement strand
GTGCCGCGGGCTACCAAGAGGCCGCTGCGCTGGTCGTGCTCCAGCTCCGCAGCCCGCAGCTCCATCTCTTCGCCAGCCGCCGCCCCAGCCCCCTCAGAGGCCGCCGGCTCGCTCCCTGCGGCAGTCCGGTCTGGCCTGGCCGAGCCGGGGACTAGCACCTGTACCGCCACCTGACCCTGAAAGAGCACCCTTTGCCGGCGCCCGTCCACCTCGCCCCGCCGGGCCCAGACGCGCACGGGGCCCTCACCAGTATAGAGAACGCCCTCCACGTCTTGCAACACCGCGTCTTCCCCGCTCTGGCTCCCCTCCACCGACTCGGCCCGCAGCTCCCACTGCAAGGCTCCGTCCGGGGCCCAGGTGGCCACGGAGAGCTTGGCCAAGTCTAACTGGCGAGGCGACGGAGTCGCCGGCTCCCGCGCCGGGTTTGCGCCTTCGCCCTGCCCCTCCCCGGGAGCAGGACGGCCCGCCTGTGCCTCGGAGGAACCGGCTGGAGGGGGCGAAGAAGCCGAAAAGGAAGCAGGAAAGATCCGACCTTGCAGGTAAAAGAACCCCACCCCCGCCCCCCAGCCCAGGGCGAAGATCGCCACTGCCGCCGCTGCCATCCAAATCCGGCGCGCCACGCGCTTCACCTCTCCACCCATTATAGCACAGAACGGCCAACGGCGGTTGTGTCAAAGCTTGGACCTGTGATAAAATGAAGAAGTTGGTGACCGGCGCCCACCCGGCGAGGTCTGGCTCAAGTCACTACCCTGAAAGGATGAGAACATGCTTAATTCCGCTCTCCTGGACGCCAGCGTGGTGATCCCCACGTACAACCGCCGCGTCATCCTCGAGAAGGCCCTGCAGGCCCTTTTCGCCCAGGATTACCCGGCCGACCGCTACGAGGTCATCGTGGTAGACGACGGCTCCACTGATGGCACGGAGGAGATGATTCGCTCGCTCAAGCCCTCCTGCTCCTTCACCTACCAGCAGGTGGAACGGGGCGGGCCGGGCCGGGCGCGCAACATCGGCATCCGGCTGGCGCGGGGGCGCTACATCATCTTCATCGACAGCGACATCGTGGTGGAGCCGGGTTTCATTTCTTCCCATCTGGAGGCCCACCGCCGGGCGGGAGAGAACGCCATCGTCCACGGCCAGGTGATCTACACCGATAACCTGGAAAACCCTACCTCTGCCCAGTGGAAGCTGGCCGACATCTCGCGGGCTTTCTTCGCTACAACCAACGCCTCCCTGGCCCGGGAAAAGCTCATCCAGGCAGGCCTCTTCGACGAGGAGTTCAAGGAATACGGTTGGGAGGACTTGGAGCTGGGGCTGCGCCTGCGCAAGTTGGGGCTGCGGGCCGTCCAGTGCTCGTCCTGCCGCGGCTATCACTACAAGAGCCGAGTCCGGGTCGAGGCCCTGCCGGCTTTGCGGCAGTTGGAGCGGGAGCGGGGACACACCGCGGTCCTCTTCAACCGCAAACACCCCACCGCAGAGGTGCGCCTCATGACCCTCTACCATCCCTTCTTTTTCGGACTGGAGCGGGTCCTTAGCCTGGGCGGGTGGCCAGACCGGCCGGGCACCGTACACCTTTTGCGCAGGCTGGAAGAGCGCGGCTGGGAGTGGCCTTTACGCTTCCTCATCCGCTTGATCAGATATCACGCCTACTTTGAAGGGATGCGCGAAGCCTCTGAATAACTTCCCAATCCGCCACAATCTCTTCCACAGTCCCGTGGGTAGTGGGCAAGCCAAAGGAGGGGCAACTGACGGACTGGTAAACAAAGTTCTGGTACCGGACGCAGAAGTAGTCCCACGAAGAGACCTTCGCCCCTAAGAGCACTCCTAACCTGAGGAGAAGACGCGGGGAAAGAGTAATCTGCCACCGAATGCGGTGGCCGAAGTACTTCGCAGCCCGCTTGGTGAATTCCCCCAGAGAGACCGGCTCATTCCCTAAGACGTAATTCTTTTCTACCTCTGGTTTCTCCAGCAGGTGGCGCACGATGCGGGCGATGTCTTCGGCGTGAATAAAGTGAAACCTGGCTTCTACGTTGAGGTGCCCCAGCAGCCAGGAAAAACGCCGCAGATCCGGCAAGCCCGAAGAAAGAGAAGAGACAGGGTGCGCCTCATCGCCCCCAAAGACCAGGGTAGGGAAGACCACTACTATTCGGTCATAGAGCCGGCACGCCGGAAGAGACACGTAGGCGCGGTATTTGGTGCGGATATA
>JASBVW010000007.1 GCA_029961005.1 Bacillota bacterium | reverse complement strand
GTGCCCGTTTGAACAAGAAGGTTTGGCAGACCGTAGTTTTGTCGGTCTTGATTGCGGGGGTGGTGCTGGCCCTCTCCCTGTGGCTGACGCCTCGCCAGCAGCCGTCCGGGGTGGTGCCGGGAGGTGGAGAGCTCGGATCTGCTCCCGGGCCTTCTCCGTCCGGCCCCTCGGCTCCCGTTCAGTCCGTCCCGCCGCCGCCCGGCTTTCCACCTACGGCAGGAGGGCTGGCCCTGGTGGAAGTGAAAGAGGGCCGGGAGGCCCTGGCGGAGATCTCTCGCTTGCACGGCACCCAGATTGAGGGCGAGCGGGGCTGGATTCTCACCTACTCCGACGGCCGGGGGCGGGCGGTGGTCTGGATCTCCGAGGCCAAAGACGAGGGCGTGGCCAGGGAGCAGGTGGCCGAGATGCTCAAAAAGATGGAAAAGAGTAAGACCTTCACGCCGCCGCAGCCTCTGGGCATACCCACCGTGGAGATGTACCAAACCAGCGGCTTGAACCAGATGCACTTCTTCTGGGCCAAGGGCCGCCGGGTGTACTGGGTCTCCGCCGACCAGGTGGCGGACCTCATGCCGGTGATGAAGGACGTGCTGCACAAGATGTAAGGCCCTGGCACAGATTCGGAAAGAACGCAGGCGGGGAACCGAAGAGCCCTCTCTCCTCGTTCTCTATACAGGGGCATCCCAGGGGGGGAGGGCTGTTTATTCTTATGGCGAGCGTGACAGGAATTGACCCCCTCTCCTTGGCCCTGGCTGCGGGGGCGGGGCTGCTCTCCTTTCTCTCCCCCTGTGTACTGCCGCTGGTGCCGGTCTACCTCTCCTACCTGGCGGGTGTGGCGGCGGGGGCCCGCCAAGCGCGCCTCCTTGAGCACGCTTTTCTCTTTGTCCTGGGCTTTACCCTGGTCTTCGTCCTTTTGGGGCTGTCGGCCACCTGGCTGGGGCGGTTTCTGCTGCTCCGGCAGGCCCTGCTGCGCCGGCTGGCCGGCTTGGTGGTGTTTACCCTGGGCCTGCATACAGGAGGAATCCTCCGTTTACCCGTCTTGGATCGGGTCTGGCGCCCCTTCAGCTCCGGGGTCGGAAGCGGCCGCGGCCCGCACGAGAGCGGCCCGCCCGGGGAGGCGGGCACTTCGCCCCGGAAATCCGCAGGGGCCGGTGGGGGAAAGGGGGTTTTGGCCGCTTTTCTTTTAGGTGTCTCTTTCTCCGCCGGCTGGACGCCCTGTGTCGGCCCCCTCCTGGGTTCGATTCTGATTTACGCCGGTACCGCCGAGACAGCGGCCCGGGGGGCTCTTCTCTTGGCGCTTTATGCAGGGGGGCTGGGCCTGCCTTTTTTAGCGGCAGCAGCAGCCCTGGATCGCTTAGCTCCGCTCTTGGGCTTCCTGAGGCGCCACGCCCTCCTGGCAGAGAGGGTGAGCGGGCTGCTCCTGGCGGCCCTGGGGGTGGCCCTCTCCTTCGACTGGTGGCCCCTCTTCAGCGGCTGACCGGGGAGAAGCCGGGGCCTTGAGCTGGCGAGCGGGGTGAAAGAGTGAAGAGCGGGAAAGGAGTGGGTGGGATGGGGAAGAGGACCCTCCTCTGGGGGGCAGGGGCGGCGGTGCTCCTCCTGCTCCTGGGTTTTTGGGGTTGGCAAAGGGGGTGGCTGCCGACCGAACCGGCCGCCCGCCCCGAGAGGGCGGGCGAGGAGATGCGGCAGTGGCCTCTGCCGGGTTACGCGGCCCCGGGGGTAACCGTGCGCTCCCTGGACGGCCGGGAGGTGCGCCTGGCCGACCTGCGGGGGCGCAACGTGGTGCTGAACTTCTGGGCCACCTGGTGCCCGGCCTGCCGCGAGGAGCTGCCGGCCTTCCAGAAGGTCTACCAGCAGGCGCGCCAGGAGGGTTGGAACGCCACCTTCCTCCTGGTGGACGTAGGCGAGGAACAGTCGGCCGTAGAGGAGTTTCTCCGCCGCACCGGCCTGGATCTGCCGGTCTATCTGGACCGGGAGGGAAAGGCGGCCCAGGAGTACCTGGTGCGCGGTATACCCACCACCTTTTTTATTGATACTAAGGGAGACATCCGCGACCGGGTCCTGGGCGCCATGACCGAGGAACAGCTGCGGATCAGGCTGGAGGGTATGCTCAAGCAATAATGGAGAAGGCCATTGCGGCAGGGGTCTTCCTTACCACCTACGGTTTCATAGCCAGCGAGCGCTTTCCCCGCTGGGTGGTCTCCGTGGCCGGAGGGCTGATTCTGATCACCAGCGGGCTGCTCAGCCTGGAGGAGGCCATGGCCTACGTCAACTGGGAGACGGTAGGGCTCCTCTTCGGCATGTTCCTCCTGATTGCCATGTTGGCGGAGGGAGGCTTCTTTACTTGGCTGGCCCTGACCATCGCTGAGAAGGTGCACTACCGCCTGGCCCTCATCTACCTCCTCTTCCCTTTGCTTTCGGGGTTCCTGGCGGCTTTCATGGACAGCATCACGGTCCTGCTCTTCTTTTCCACCCTGAGCTATCACCTCGCCCGGGCCTTCCGCGTCAGCCCCGTGCCCCTGGTGATCGCTGAAGTGGTGGCGGCCAACATCGGCGGCGCCGGTACCCTGGTGGGGGACCCGCCCAACGTCATCCTGGGGACCACCTTGGGCTTCACCTTCACCGACTTTGCGCGCCACACCGGGCCGGCGGCGGCCCTCTCGCTCCTGGTGGCGGTGGGTTTTCTCTACTTGACTCAGCGGGGAGCGCTGCGGCGCGCGCCGCAGGTGAGCGGAGAGGACCTCCTGAAGCAGGGGCTGCGCAGGCAGATCGACGACCCCGAGCTGATGGCCCTGGGGCTGTACGGCCTGGCGGTGGCCGTCTTCTTGCTCATCACCCACCACTGGCTGAGCGAACTGACCGGCTTGCGCATTACCTCTGCCGCGGCCGCCCTCTTTCCGGCCCTGGTGGTCTTTGCCGTGGCGGGGAGGAAGGCCCATCACCTCTTGGGCAAGATCGATCTGGAGAGCCTCCTCTTCTTTGTGGGGCTCTTCGTGGTGGTGGGAGGACTGGAGCGGGCGGGGTTGATCGACCTCTTCGCCCGGGGGCTGGTGAAGCTGGCGGGTCCGGCCCCCCTGGCCCTGGTCTTGCTCCTTTTGTGGGCGGGGGCCCTCCTGAGCTCTGTCATAGATAACGTGCCCCTGGCCCTCACCATGGCCTACGTCTTGCGCGACCTCAGCCACCTCCCCGGCGCTCCCGCCCTCTCTATCATGGTCTGGGCTCTGGCCCTGGGAGTAGACATGGGGGGGAACATGACCCCCATCGGGGCCTCGGCCAACGTGGTGGCCTACAGCACTCTGGAGCGATTCGGCGTCAGGATCGGCTGGCTCCGTTGGCTGGCCCTGGCTGTGCCCGCCACCGTCCTGGCCCTTATCCTCAGCTCCGTCCTGCTGGGCCTCAAGCTCCACTTCGGGCTATACTGAGCGGGCCAGGCGGAGGAGCAGGTCCTGCCGGACCAGGACCTCCACTTCCAGATCCAGCACCACCTGGCCCCTCACTTGGTAGGGGCCGGCCAGAAAGGCCCGCCCGTCGGCCCGACAGCCCAGGAAGAGCTCCGCGGATTCGGCGCGGCTGGTGCCTTGAGCCAAGGGGAGGACGGCCGAGAAGGGCTGCCAGCTCTCCTGCCGGAAGAGCCGTCCCGCCGGCGAGGTCAACTCCAGCATCCCCCCGACCTCTCCTTCGACGATGACCGCTGGAGGGAGGAGCTTCCCGCGCAGCCGGCGCACGCCGGGCTGAAAGGAGAGGAGACGGGCTGCCGGCCGGAAGAGGTGCGCCCGGAAGGGGAGCGCCTGAGAGGCGGAGAGGTGGTCGAGGACCACCTTTACTTCCACCAGCGCCGCAAGGCCGGTGGAGACGCGGCTCAGTCGGCTTTCCTCCTGATCGGTAAAGGTCACGGCCGGCCGCCCCCTCAGCGAAAGACTGCCTCAATGACCCGCCGCCAGCGCTCCTTCCAAAGGGAGAGGTCAAAGGTAAGGGCCACCTCCCGCGCCCGCTCCCCCAACCGCCGGCGCTGGGCCGGGTCGGCCAGGAGCTCCTCTACGGCGGCGACCAGGTTCTCCACGGTAGGCCGCACCAGGAGCCCGTTGTAGTTGTGGATGATCAAGTCGGAGAGCCCGCCCACGTAGCTAGCGACCACCGCGCACCCGGAAGCCATGGCTTCCAAACAGGAGAGGGAGGTCCCCTCGGCGTACTTAGAAGGGATGAGGGCGATGTCGGCAGAGCGGTAAACTTCCGGCATCTGGTCTGCGTTTCGCCAGTAGTAGAAGATGCGCTCCCGGTCTGCAGCCCACTGGCGGATCCGCTCCTCGATCTCTTCGCTGCCCGCCCGCCCCACCAGGTGAAACTCCAGGTTTGGGTGGCGCGCGGTCAGGATTTCGGCGGCGCGCACCGCCTCGTTCACTCCGCGCACGGGGGTGATGCGGCGGGGAAAGAGGACGCGCACCACCTCTCCGTCACGCCCTTGTTCCGGAGGATGAAAGAGCGCCGTATCGACAAAATTGGGTATGTACTCCAACTTGTGGGCCAAGCCGGGCCAGGTGGCAGTAACCCACTGGATGGTGGCGGTGTCCACCGAGACCACGCGCTGAGGGCCGGTAAAGGCGATCCACAGGCGGCGCCGCCATTCCGCCCGATCCTCTTCGGTGTTCAGGAGGCTGTCGAAAGAGGGGTAATCCCAGAAGATGCCGTGAGAGATGGAGATGCTCTTCTCGAGGACCTGGGGATAGGCCAGAAAGGTGACGAAGTAGATGGCGTAATCCACGGTTACGGCCTGCTCGTAAAAGACCTGGTTGAGGTGCGGGAGGGTGTAGTAAGGGGCCTCGGTCTCCGGTACGCTGTGGATTGTTACCCCGGGCACCATCTCTTTCTTCCACCCTCCTCCGACCTGCCACCACTCCACCTCGTAGTCCAATTCCAGCAGGAGCTGAGTGAGCTGGACGGCGTAGCGCTCCGCGCCGCCGCAGGGAAGCCGTTGGCCGGTGGGGTCGAAGTAGTTGCTGGTCAGAATGCCTACCCTGCCGCGCGACATGCTAAAATCCCTCCTCAAGTCCAAGAGAGTGGCGCGGCCCTCAAGCCAGGGAGGGCAGCGCCCGATATAAATAAAAGCCACCTTTTACACGGCCTGCTTGGCGACGAAGATGAAGTCGATGTCCAGGTCCAGCCCCTGCACGACGTTGCCCGCGCCGCTGGGCAGGAGCAGGGTGAGTCGGACATCCTCAGCGCTGGCTGCGGCTAGGGAGCGCCCGCCGGGGCTGGGCTGGTCTATCAGCCCGGCCAGGGAACCGGCATAGAGGGTGGTGGCCGGGCTACCGGCCTCCACGCTGATGACCAGCTTGTGGGCCAGAAGGGAGGCCAGGGTGGCGGTAGTGGTCCCGGCTGCTCGCCAATCGGCGCTCAGGAAGTAAAGGACGTCCACATCTCCCACGTTGGAGACGGCGATGGTCCCAGTGGCTGAAGAGCCGGGCAGAAGGTTGGTGGCGGTTAAAGCCCCGGCAGAAGGCGAAACGGCGATGCTCACCGTGGCTGTGGTGGCCGTGTTCCCGGTCACTGAAGGATCAGTGAGGGTGGTGAAGGTGAAGTACGGCATGGCTGCTCACCTCCTTTTCCCCGTCAAATAGGGCTCTGTTATCACCAGAATATGCAGGGCCGGCGTAAAGGCTTATGCCCTGGTCATCTTCCTCGGGAGGGTTGCGCAGGTGGAGGTCACTAAGAACATTAAATGGCTGCTCTTCCTCACCCTGGTGGCGCTCACCAGCGGCGCGCTGGCGGTGGGGGTGGCGGGGGCCTGGTGGGCGGCACAGAGAGGTTATCTGGAGCATTGGGGCGCTTGGGCGCTGTGGGTGGGGCTGGTCCTCGCCGGCCTCTTTGCGGCCTTCTGGGTGGTTTCTGCCCTGGTGGCCCAGCCGGTCCAGCAGCTGAAGCGGGCGGCGGCAGAGATCGCCAAAGGGGACCTGACGGTGCAGATCCGGATAGACGGCCGGCAGGATGAGATCGGGGAGCTGGTGCGCAGCTTTCAGGTCATGCAGGAGAGGCTGGCGGAGGTGGTAGGCCTCATCGCTGCGGCGGCGCATGAGATCGCGGCTTACACCCAGGAGCTCTCCGCCTCTTCCCAGGAGGTGGGCGAGGGCGGCCAGACGGTGACGGCGGCGGTGCAAAACTTTTCCGAGCGGGTGCACCGGGAGGCGGAGGCGGTGCACCAGGAAAAAGAGCGCCTGCTCGCCATCACTGCCGCCGCCGGCGAGGCCAGGGCAGCGGCGGAAGAGGTCCTGGCGGCGGCGGAACACACTACGGCGTTGACCGGCCGGGGGCAGGAGGTCCTGAAGACCCAGGCCGTCCACATGCGAAAAAACCTGGAGGCGGCGCAGGGCATGAATCGGGCCGTGCAAGACCTGGCGCAGAAGTCGCAGGAGATCGGGCGCATCCTGGCGGTCATCACTTCCATTGCCGATCAGACCAACCTCCTGGCTCTTAACGCCGCCATCGAGGCGGCGCGGGCCGGCCAGTATGGCCGGGGCTTTGCCGTAGTGGCGGAAGAGGTGAGGAAGCTGGCGGAGGACTCCTCCCGCTCGGCGGGAGAGATCGGCCTTTTGGTGCAGGGGATACAGGGCAGCACCAACCAGGTGCTGGCGGCGGTGCAGGAGGCCAGACGGGCCATCGAGCTTCAGGCCGGCTCCGTTCAGGAAGTAGACGCCGTCTTTGCCGACATCGGGAGGGGAGCCCAAAAGACCAGGGAGGCGGCGGGGCGCATAGAGGGGATCAATCGGCGGATGGAGGAGGAGATTGCAGCGGTGGCCCGTTCCAACCGGCAGTTGGCGGACCTGGCGGCCGCCAACAGGGAGGGTGTGCAGCAGATTCTCTCCAGCACGGAAGAGCAGGCGGCGGCCGTCCAGCAGATTGCGGCCTCGCTGGATGCCCTGGCGCGCATGGCGGCGGAGTTGCGGCGGATCGTGGGCACCTTCCGCTTGCCGGAGGAGAAGGTCAAGGCAAATAAAAGGGACTCAGAGCGAGGGTGAGCCCAGCGTCCCCTGATTAGCGAAGGGGCCGCTGAAGTCCGGGCGGAAGCGGGTCCGGCCAGGGCTGAGGTCAGGAAATGAGGCCGGGGACGAAGGTGGCAGGCACCCGCCCATCCCGGGCCGGTGGGCGGTAAGGGACCACCAGCTGCTCGAAGCGCTGCACCCCTGACCCTACCCGGAGCTGGATCTCGGCCAGGTCCAGCGGCCCCAGGCCCCAGGCCTGGGCCAACTGGAGGTGGCTTTCGCCGTTGACAAAGGGGGGGCGGGGGTACTGGGCCTGCGGGTCAAAGCCCATGAGGGCGGTGCCTACTGCGTCGGCGGCCACGGCGTTCTTGCCCAGGATTAAGACCCGGGAGGGGACGGGCCGGACGGCGGGATTCCAGGTGCCGGCCCCTCTTTCCAGCCCCACGATGCCGTCGATGAGGGACAGATGGATGGGGAAGGCGGTGTTGAGGTCCAGGATGACCAGGGGCACCCGGGACCAGGGAGCGGGCTCGTGCAACTGATTGCGGAAGCTGGCCCGGTCGCGGTAAAGGGAGAGCGGGACGGCGCCGAAGAGGTTCTTGAGGGAGAGGGTGACGCCGGCCACCTCGTGGCACTTCAGCTTGGCGGCGGAGACCAGGACGTCAAAGGAAACGTAAGCGGGATGAAAGGCCAGAGCGGGGTAGACCAGGCGGCTCCGAGTGGACACGTAAAGGAACTTCCGCGGCGGATCCGGGCGGTCGCTGTCCAGGAGCCGCGCCCCCGTGCGCTCCGCCACCTCCGCAAAGCCGCACAGCCGGTAGGCATCCGGCCGGAAGAGGCCTTCTACGATCCAGACCTCGGCCGCCCCCGCCCGGTAGAGCTCCTGCACCAGAGCCTCCACCACGGCGGGGCTGGTGGTCACTCCCGTCTCCGCCGGGTGCTGGGGCTGGGTCAGGTTGACCTTGATGCCCACCCGGGCGCCGGGGCGCACCACGTCGGCCAGCCCTCCCACCAGCTCCACCGCCTCTGCCACCGCTGCCCGCACTTCTTCCGGCCGGTAAGAGGAGGCCCGGACCACCGCCACCACTGGTTTCCCCAGGAGCCACTTGCCCGCGGGAGAGCGGGCGGCGGGGGAGGGCGCGGGAAAAGGCAAAGGCGGCCGGGGTAAGGCGCTGGACCCCGGGGCAGGGCCTGACGCCCTGGTCGCGTCCAGCCCATCCAGCCCCGCGGCTGCGGCCAAAAGACCTCCCGCTGCCTGAAGGAAGCGGCGGCGCGTCCACAGCTCCGCCATGACCGGCCTGCCCCCTTTGTGGAAACCCAACCCAGGGGGAAATTCGCAGGTCGCCCCCTCTTTCCCTGCCGGCGCCCGGAGCCGGGGGAAGGGCCTCGCCCCTCCAGGCCCCTGCGGGGCATACTAAGCTGCAGAAAAGCGCGAAGGGGACAAAGGCTGGGTGTGCGGACGCAGAGTGCGGGGTCCGGGGGGAAGGGGCTTTCTCTTTTGGGCGCTGCTCGTTTTGGCCCTGGCGCTGGGCGGCCTTTCCGGGGGCGCGGTGAGCAGAGGACATGGTTTTGCTCTTTCGGTGGCTACGCGGCCGGCTGCCTGGGTCAGCGCCGCCTGGCTGCGCCTTCTGCGGCCGGTCTACCTCCTGCCTAGTCAGGAGGAGGCCCTGGCGGGCCTGGCTGAGCGCTGGCGGGCGTGGGCGGAGGCAGAGACCCGCCGGGGTTCGGGAGAGCCGGGGAGAAGGACGGCGCTGGCCCGGCTCCGGCGCGAGGGGGCGGGACCTCCGTGCCGAGTGCTGGTCGCCTCGCCGGCGGAGCTGCGCCCCCTCACTGGTAGCCAGCGGGAGCGGTTTTTGCTGGACCAGGCGCGGCGGGCGCGCAGGATGGGGGCGGTCCTGGTGGTGGACGCCTCCCACGCCGACGGCGCCCGGGCCGGGGCGGCGGGCCACCGGAGCCTGGAGCTCTTGCGCCAGGCCGGCGTGGCCCGGGCGGTCCTCTTCGACGGGGGCCACCACCTGCACACCCTTCCTCTGCGGCCGGATCTGCTTTTAGTGCCGGTCCTGCGCGGCCCGGAGGGGCGCCTTTACGTGGCCCACGCCTACCTGAAGGATGCCCTTCCGCTCTCGGAGCTGCAGGCCCTGCTGGAGAGGCTCTTTCCCCCCGCTGAGCGGCCGGTGGTGCTGGTCCTGCCCCGCCTGATTTACGTCAAAGACCGCCGCACCCTGGCTGCTCTGGGAGAAGTGGCGGTGGACCGGGTGAGGGAGGAGCTCAAGAGTCTGCCCCGGCGGATGCCCGGTCAGGCGGGTGAAGGTTCGGGGAGCGAGGCGGGAGCGGCGGCGGAGGGGAGGGAGATCGTAGAGCGCTTTGCCCGGGAAAAGGTTCTTCCCCTTTCGGCCCTCGATCTCTACCGGCGGCGCCTCCGGGCTTTTTTCAGATTGTAAGTTATCAGGTGGTAGGCAAATGGGGCTGGTGCTCGAGGGGTGGCTTCTCTTTCCGGCGGGCCTGAGGTATAATGGGGCGGAGGTGTGCGACGTGGGGGAAGTGCAGATTCGCAAGGCCCGCATTCACGACGTAGAACAGATCCACCGCCTAATCAACTCTTATGCCGCGGAGGGACTCATGCTGCCCCGTTCTCTCAGCATGCTGTACGAAAGCCTGCGCGACTTTGTGGTGGCCCAGGACGGGCCCCGGGTGGTCGGCACCGGTGCCCTGCACATCGTGTGGGAAGACCTGGCGGAGGTGCGGGCTGTGGCCGTGGATCCCGCCTACACCCGCCGGGGTATTGGGAAAAGGCTGGTGGAGGCCCTGCTTGCGGAAGCGGGAGAGTTGGGCATCCCCCGCGTCTTCGCCCTGACCTATCAGCCCGGTTTCTTCCAGAGGTGCGGTTTTCGGCCCATCGCCAAAGAAGAGCTGCCGCAGAAGGTCTGGCGGGACTGCATCAACTGCCCCAAATTTCCCCACTGCGATGAGGTGGCCCTCATTTTGGACCTGCGCTCTTAACAAGGACTTGACACATACCTTCCTCCGTGTTAAGATCATGTCAGATTTACGCGGAGGAGGTTTTTGGCGTATGGCGCGCTCACCGAAAGAAGTTCTGGCTTGGGCCAGGGAGAAGCAGGTGCGGATGGTCGATGTGAAGTTTGTGGACCTTCCAGGTACCTGGCAGCACTTTACCGTCCCCATCGAGGAACTAAGCGAAAAGAGCTTCGAGGAAGGCTTGGGCTTTGACGGTTCTAGCATCCGCGGTTTCAAGACCATCAACGAGAGCGACATGCTGCTCATCCCCGACCCCGATACGGCTATCCTGGATCCCTTCACTGAAGTTCCTACGTTGAGCCTCATCTGCAACGTAGTGGATCCCATCACCGGCGAGGTCTACAACCGCGACCCCCGGGCCGTGGCCCAGCGGGCCGAGGCGTACCTGAAGTCCACCGGGATCGCCGACACCAGCTACTGGGGGCCGGAGGCGGAGTTCTTCATCCTGGACCACGTCCGCTTCGACCAGAATCAGCACTACGGCTATTACTTCCTCGACTCAGAGGAAGGCATCTGGAACTCCGGCAAGGACGAGCCGGGCAACCACGGCTACCGGCCGCGCAATAAGGAAGGGTACTTCCCCGTGCCCCCGGTGGACGCCATGAGCAACCTGCGCACGGCCATGGTTTTGACCATGATGGAAGCCGGGATTGCGGTGGAGTGCCAGCACCACGAGGTGGCCACGGCGGGGCAGGCGGAGATTGACATGAAGTTTACCACCTTGACCCGCATGGCGGACCAGGTCATGCTCTACAAGTACATCGTCAAGAACACGGCCCGCAAGTACGGCAAGACCGCCACCTTCATGCCCAAGCCGCTCTTCCAGGACAACGGCTCGGGGATGCACACCCACCAGAGCCTCTGGAAGGGAGATACCCCGCTCTTTTACGACCCTGCCGGCTACGCCGGCCTGAGCCAGCTGGCTCTCTACTACATCGGAGGGCTTTTGAAACACGGCCCGGCCTTGGCGGCCCTGTGCAGCCCCACCACCAACTCTTACAAGCGATTGGTTCCGGGTTTTGAGGCGCCGGTCAACCTGGTCTACTCCCAGCGCAACCGGAGCGCCGCGGTGCGGGTGCCCATGTACTCGCGCAATCCCAAAGCGAAGCGGATCGAGTTCCGCCCGCCCGACCCCTCCTGCAACCCGTACCTGGCCTTTGCTGCCATGCTGATGGCCGGTTTGGACGGCATCCGGAACAAGATTGACCCGGGCCAGCCCATGGATCGCAACCTTTATGAGGTGGGGCCGGGGGTCAAGATCCCCAGCCTGCCCGGTTCCTTGGAAGAAGCCCTGGACGCTTTGGAGAAGGATCACGAGTTCCTCCTCCAGGGCGGGGTCTTCAACGAAGACCTGATTCAGACCTGGATCGAGTACAAGCGGACCAAGGAAGTGGATGCCATCCGCCAGCGGCCGCATCCGTACGAGTTCGCCCTCTACTACGACATTTAAGCGCCCGCGACGGCGCGAGGAGAGGCGAGCCCATGAGCGCGGGGAGGAACTGTCAGAGCGAGGAACCCATTTACCCCATGGGGGTGGTGGAGCGCCTCACCGGGCTGACGGGGCGGCGCATCCGGTACTACGAGAAGAAGGGGCTGATCGCCCCCGCCCGCTCGCAGGGCAACCACCGGCTCTACTCAGAACGCGACATAGCTCGGCTGCGGTGGATAGGCGAACTCATGAACAGGGGGCTGACCACCGGGATGGTGCGGCTGATCTTGGAGAAGAGCGGCCAAGGGCCCACCGGGCGAGGCCCGGAAGAAAACCCCCCGCTGCCTTGAGAGGCGCCGCCCCGGGGGTGGATCCACCCCCGGGGCTTCTTTACTTGCTCAGGTGCAGCAAGCGTTCCAGGACCCAAATGATCCCGTCCGTGGGGTTGAGGGCGGTCAAGCCCAAGGCCTGCTCCAGGCTCCAGGCCAGCGCCACGGCCCAGAGGACCAGGAAGACGGCCAGCTCCCGCCAGAGGCGCTCCCGCACCAGGGGGCGCCCCTCGGCTGCGGCCAAAAGGAGGAAGGACAGGACGAGCAGGGCGATCACGGCCGGGTCCCTCCCCGCGCCGAGGGAGAAGAGATGCCTCCCTGCCCGCTCCGGCCCTGGTGCGGTGAGGAGCCGCTTTTTTGGCCCTCTCGCTGGGTTTGGCCGCCCTGGCGCTGCTCCGGCTGCGGCGGCGAAGAAGAGAGGGGCAGCCCCTGATAGGTCTGCATGGTGCGGCGAATCCTGGACGTGACCTCCACCACCACCTCCAGGTCGGGGTAGATGCGGTCCCAGTCCTGCTCGATCTGCCGCCACAGCCCCGGGTAGCGGCGGTAGACGGCGGCTCCGAAGCCGAAGATGTCGGACCGGTATTCTTTTTGCGCGCGCTGCAGGGCCGCCATAATCTCGCCGCGGATGGCGGTGGCCGTGCGCCGCTCCAGGGAGCGGACCAGCTCCGCCTTGGTGAAGTCCAGGGGGGCCATGGATTCCACCACATTCCCTTCCTCCTTCACTTGGACGCGCATCCGCAGCCGCCCGGAAACCAGCTCGGGAACGAGGCGGGCCCGGCCGCGGATGATCTCTATACTGGCCCGCCCGGGGGGAGCGGGGGTGGGGGAAACGATGGTGATGCCGCCGTGCTTTTGGCCCCGGATCCACATGTAGCCCCGGGTCTCCCTGCGGTCGAGCCAGCCCACCAGGCGGTCCCCTTTAAAGACGGCTCCCCCCATCAGGCGCAGTTCACTGCCGTGGGGCTTCGGCGGCGCCCCTTCTCCGGCCTCCTTTGCTGGCCCTTTTCCGCCTTTTTCCCGGCGGCCGTCGGAGGAGCTACCCTCGGATGTATTGGCGCCACCCTCAGAGGTGTTGCCTCCCTGCGCGTCTGTCGGCTTGGCCTGGCCTGGTGGCTGCTCCAGGGCGGTGGTGAGGGCCAGGCGCGGGAGGACGAGCTGGGTGCGACCTGTAAACAACATGCACAGGGCCTCCTGCAGAGTGACCGGTTGGGCCGTCCCGGCCAGGGGGCTCCAGCGCACCAAACTCCGCACCGCCATGCCCGGGATGGGGTCCAGGCGCGGATGAGCCTGAAGAATGCTCTGGGCTGTACCCTCGGCCACGAAGAGGTGGGAGGTGCGGCGCACCTCGGGATGGCGCTGGAGGAAGTCCAGCACCTCGGCGATGCCTTGCCGGGCCAGCTCCTCTCCCAGCACTACCACCTCGGCGTGGGCGTAGTAATCGCGACGGGGTCCCCACTCCGCCAGGCGCCGGCGGGCGTCCATCAGGCTCTCGCCTTCCACGGAGGTAATCCACACGGGAGGTAAAGGACTGCCGCGATCCCCTCCGCCTCCCTGCCCTCGGCTGGCGGCAAACTCACTGGGCACCGCCACCTGGGCGGTGAAGATGAAGGTGCCGGGCCGCGAGCCCTTATCGATCCCGAGGGCCATCACAAAGGCCAGATCGTTGATCTCCCGCCGGTCCCAGCAACCGGCCAGGAGAAGGGAAGCGAGGGCCAGGGCGGCCGTGAGGGGGAAGAGCTTCTTCATGGCCGCTCCTCACCCCTCTTTTTCTGCCCCCGGTGCGGTCGCGGCGGCCAGGGCCGTTGCCCCGGAGGCACCCGCTCTGCGTTCTCCGGCGTCATGAGAGAGGGCCGCTCCCTCATCCACCACCAGTGCAGGCGGCTGAGGGAGTCGCGCAGGTCGGGCAGAGAGAGCGGAGCGTAGGGCCAGAGGTAAGGGATGCCGAAGGAGCGAAGCTGCACCAGGTGGATCAGAATGGCCAAGAGCCCCCAGATGATGCCAAAGATCCCTAGCATGGCCGCCAGGAGCACCATAGGGAAGGCCAGAAGGCGCGTGGCCATGACCATGGAGGGGCTGGGGAAGGCGAAGGAGGCGATGGCGGTGATGGCAATGACGATGAGCATCAAGGGGGTGGCCAGCCCGGCCTGCACCGCCGTCTCGCCAATGACCAAGGCCCCCACGATGCTGATGGCCTGGCCCAGGGGGCGGGGCATGCGCACCCCGGCCTCCCGCAGGACCTCAAAGGTGAAGACCATCAGCAGAGCCTCCACCACCGCCGGGAAGGGGACCCCCTCGCGGCCGGCGGCGATGGCCATTGCCAGAGGGGTGGGTAGCATCTCCTGGTGGTAGGTGGTGAGGGCCACGTAGACGGCGGGGGCAAGGAGAGCTACAAAGAAAGAGACGAAGCGCACGAAGCGGACCAGGATCACGATGGGGACCCGCGCGTAGTAATCTTCCGAAGAAAGGAAGAACTCGGAAGCGACGGCCGGTACGGTAAGGGCGAAAGGGCTGCCGTCCACCAGGATGGCCACCCGACCCTCCAGGAGGCCGGCCGCCACCCGGTCCGGCCGCTCCGTGGCGGCCACTTGGGGGAAAGGAGAGAAGGGGGAGTCCTCGATGAACTCTTCCACGTACGCGCTCTCCAGAACTCCGTCGATCTCGATGCGCTGCAGGCGGCGGCGCACCTCCTCCACGATCCGCCGGTTGGCCAGCCCTTCGATGTAAGCCAATACCACCTGGGTGCGGGTTACCCGCCCCAGGCGCAAGCTCTCTGTGCGCAGGTTGGGGGACTTGATCTTGCGCCGGAGGAGGGAGAGGTTGGTGTGGAGCCTCTCTGTAAAACCCTCCCGGGGGCCGCGGACCACCGACTCGGTGTCGGGTTCTTCTACCGCCCGGCCTTCTCCGCCTCGAGAGGTGAGGATGAGCCCTTGCGGGGAGCCGTCCAGGAGCAAAAGCGTGTCGCCGTCCAGGAGCCCCTCCGTGGCTTGCAGGGCGTTGGCGGCCGGGATGGCCTTGCGGTCGGAGAGGGCGGTCTCGACCAGCCGCGTCAGCAGGTTGCGCCCGGCCAGAGCTGCCACCCGGGCCGTGGCCGCCACCTCCAGGAGGAGGGGTTTCAGGATGTGCTGCTGCAGGTCGTCCTTATCCACCAGGTGTTCGATGAAGAGGATGGCCGCCCGGGCGGGCGGGGTGGAGGGGAGGAGCACCTCCCGCACGATGAGATCGGCGGCGTGGCCCAAGAGCCCCTGGATCAAGGACACGCTTTGCTCCAGAGAAGCGGGGAGCGGCAGGCGGGCCAGCTCCTCTTCCGTCACGGGTCCGGGGTGGAAGGGCGGCTGCCCTCCTTTTGGGATGCCCTTGCGCTTCCGGCTGCCTCCGGCCAACCGCCGCAAGAGTCTAAAGAGCACGGGACACCCCTCCTTCCTGGAGCTGTTCCGGTGGGGCAGGCCGGGTCGCCTCCCCTCCGGGGTGGGTCGTCTGCTCCGTTTGGCCGGGGGCGGGGTTGCCCGGCCGCCCGCGCAGCTTGGCCACCGCCCAGAGAAGCAAAGGCAAAAGGAGGTAGAAGGGGAGCGAGTAGAAGGGGAAGTAGCGGTCAAAGAAGGCGACCAGGCTGGGGGCGTCCGAGAAGATGAGCATGGAAAGGGCGATCATCAGGGCACCCACGGCCGCGGCCAGGGAGTGGAAGTCCTGCAGATCCAGGGCCTCGGCCAAGGCCAGCGTGGCCACATACTGGCAGACCGTCAGCTTGACAAAGATGGCTGCGGTCCAGAGCACCATGACCAGCGCTTCAATGCGGGTTAAAAACTCGCCGATCTGAATCATGGTGGCCACGATGAAAGAGGGGAAGAACTCCGCTCCGCTGGCTTCCGGCCCCAGCACGGCCACGTCCAGCGATTGAAAGAGGATCAAATAGAAAGAACAAAGAATTACGGCCAGAACTGCCGCCCGGCGGGCTTTGGCCGGCACGTGGAGGGCGGGGAAGATGAAGAGGAAGAAGACCAGTTCCCCGTAGGGGAAGGCCAGGAAAGACCAGGCTCCCTTCAAAACGGGCCCTAACCCGCCGACCAGGACGGGGGTCAGGTTCTCCAGGTGGACGATGCGCGAGGCCACCGCCAGCAGCACGAACAGGGGAAGCAGCAAGAGGGGGGCAAAGGGAACGATGATCTCAGCCATCCGGGCCGGCACCTCGATGCCCGGCCGGACGGCGAAGGTGGTGAGTAAGGTGGTACTCAGGGCGAAGACCAGGATCGGCGTTTGCAGGTAAAAGTTGATGGTCATCAGTTCCCCCAGGCTGCGCAGCACCAGGGCCCCCACGTACAGGGCGTGCCAGAAATAGAGGAGCCCTACCGCCGTGCCCAGGGGGCGCCCCAGGAGGCGCCGGGCGTAACGGGAGGGGGTCTCCTCCGGGAAGTAGCCGGCCAGGGCGGTGTAGAGGTAAACCAGCAGCACCCCCCCGACGCCGGCCAGCAGCGCCGCCGCCCAGATGTCTTCTTTGGTTTGGGTAGAGCGGCTGAAGACGGCCACATTCCCGTGGAGAAAGCCCAGCGCGAGGAAGAAGAGCTGCCGCGCCGAGATCTTACCCCGCTCCAACACCCGACTTCACGCTCCGTTATTTTTTGGGCGACCCGAATTGCAGATTAGGAAGAAAAATAGGAGAGTGTAAAGATTTGTTAAGGAGTAGGATGGCCAGGGAAAGGAGGAATTATGCGGCAGGCTGCCTTTTCCCTCCATTTTTGGCCAACCGGCGCAGCCTCAGTCTGGTAGACTGCGTGAGTTTTGAGGTCGGGGCCTTCTGCAGGAGGATTTTGCGCCCAGGAAGGGTAAAAATAAGAATGATAA